>SVKR01000084.1 GCA_015068365.1 Oscillospiraceae bacterium | reverse complement strand
CGAGCGGTGCGGGGGCCTATGGGGTGCGCCGCGGCGGCGGGGGTGCGGGGGGGGGCGGGTCTCTCCTGTCATTCCGAGCCAGTGCGCACACTGGCGTGGGAATCCGTGGGTTCTTTCGGGCAGGACAGGAAACGGATTGCCGCGGCGCTGCGCGCCTCGCAATGACGGGGGGAAAACGTGGGTGCGGCGCGGCGGCGTGGGTGCGGCGCGGCGTCCTCGGCGCAGCCCCTTGCCCCCCCTCCCCGCTTACAGCTCCATGCCGTGCAGGCGGAGGGTGGAGCGCAGGGACGTCTGCTGCGCGGGGCTGAGGTGGGGCCAGACGGCGGCGGCCTGGGCGCGGGCGGCGGCGGCGTCGCCCCGGTCCCACAGCTCGATGACGCCGCGGCCGGCCGTATTGAAAGCGTCGCGCGTCAGGCCCTCCCCCGCCCCGGCGACGGCGTCGCGCGTCAGGCCCTCCCCCGCCCCGGCGGACGTGGCGCGCGGGCCGGCGCCCGCGGCGGGCGCGGAGAGCTGCGCGCTCGGCTGCTGCAGGGTGAAGCGCGGCAGCTCGCCATGCGCGGCGAGGGCGGCGCCGCTGCCGTCGTCGTAAGGCGCGCCGTAATAGTATTCATACGCCGCCAGCACCTTGTCCGTCAGCACCCCGGCCTTGACCGCGGCGTTGACCTGCGCCGCCGTCAGCTCCGGCTTACCGCTCGCCACGCCGGACCTTGTGCGCCCGGCGGAAGCCGCCGTTGCCGCCGCGGCGGCGCGCCAGGTCTGCCCGGCCTTCTCGATGGTGACGGAGCCGTCCGCCGATTTCGTCCAGCGGCTGCCGTCGGAGCCGGTCATGCTCTGCCCGGGCGCGGCGGAATCGAGGAAGGCGCGGCCTTTCTGCGTGCCGATGACGTAGACGTCGCCGCCGTCGGAGTAGGCGTAGCGCTTCTCGCCCCGCTCGCTTACGTCGATGCCGAGGGCTTCCAGCCCCCGCGTGTCGCCGCTTTCGGCGGCCAGCTTCGCCATGGCGACCTGGTCAGATTCGGCGTCGCGCCGGGCCTTATAGTCAAAGTCTCTCTCATCCGCCGCGGCGGAGCGCTCGGCGTCCCAGCGGGCCAGCTCGTCGGCGCGGGCCGCGCGCAGCGCGTCCACGGCCTTCGCCCGGCGGCTCTCCGCCGCGTCATACATGTCGTAGGCCAGGCGGTAAAGCTCCGGCAGCTTGTCGGAAAGGCGGGCAGCGTAGGCGTCCTCGGCCTGGCTCGCCGCGGTGACCGCCGCGGTGGAGGGCATCCCGCCCGTGAGCGCGGCGGCGCGGCCCAGCGCGTCCTCCGCGGCCCGGCGGCCTTCGCGCACATACTGCTTCTGATAGCTCTGCCAGACGGGGTCGGCGGCGTAGTCGTAGGAAAACTCCCGCGGCTGCGCCAGGCTCGTGACGGCCTCGGCGTACTGCGCGCCGTAGGCGTCCGGCAGGGGGATGGTGACATCCTCGCGTTTTTTGCTCATTCGTTCCTCCTTATCTCCGGTTGGCGTTCCCGGCGCGCGTTTCAAAGCCCAGGGCGTGCAGCGTCCAGGGGGCGGCGCCGCTCAGACGCACGGCCATGCGGTGGTGCCGCCGGGTCGGGAGCGCCAGGGCCCGGGGCGCGGCGGCGGGCAGGGGGCTGAGCGTGCCGACGGATGTGAACGCCCCGCCGTCATAGGCCACGCTGACCGTGACGGGCGCGGCGTTCTCCAGCGCCAGCCACAGCCGCGCCGGGTAGCCGGAGTGAAACAGCTCCGCCCCCAGTCCCCCCACCGTGACCGAGGCGGTGAAGTCCTCCTCCCCCGCCCCGAGGGCGAGCAGGGCATCGTCCGTCTGCACCGTGACCGTGCCGCCGACGCAGCAGGCAAAGCGCACGGGCAGGGCGTCCGCGCACTGCCAGGCGTCGCGCTGCGGGTCATAGACCAGGTTCTCGCGCGCACCGTCGGCGCGCTCGGCGAAGACGAAGTACCGCCGCCCGTCCCCGGCCGCAGCCCCGCCGGTATAGCGGGCGTGCAGCGGCGCGTCCACCGGCGCGGGGAAGCCCCCGCCGAAGCGGACGAAGCCCGCCGGGGAGAGGTAATAAAGCGCCTCCCCCGCCGCGCAGAGCGTGCCGTGCGCGCCGCGCAGCAGGCCCTGGCTGGCCCCCGCCGTCAGCTCATAGTTGCCCGGGCGCGAGCCGTAGACCTTGAAAACGCGCGCTTCCTTGAAAAAGACCGGGCTGCCCAGGAAGGCCGCGCAGCCGGTGAAGTCCCCCGCCGTGCCGCTCTCGACGCTCCAGGCGTCGGTGCTGAGCCCGTCAAAGACGTTCCAGTTAAACGGGTCGCCCAGCTTGCTGCAAAAGATGCTGTCGCCCCGGCAGCCCCAGACGCGGTTGTCGCAGACGCACAGATGCGTCAGGTCCGGGACGGTGCGCGAAACCGTCAGCGTCTCGGTCTGCGCGCCGGGGGTGAAGCAGTGCTCGGAAAAGCGCAGCTCGCGCCCGGATACCTCGCGCACCACGGCGGTCTTGTTGTTCTCCGGGGCAGACGCGCCGGAGACGGTCACGGCGTCGCCCACGGCAAAGTGCTGCGCCCAGTCGAAGGCGGCGTCGAGTGCGCGCAGGGTGTTGCCCTCCGCCGGGGCGCCGGCGTAGCTGCCGTCGGCGACGGTGCAGCTAAGCGTCACGGACGCTTCCAGCGGCGAGAGCTCAGCGCCGCCCGCGTCAAAGAGCAGCTTGTCCGGGAAGATGAGCACGCGCCGGCCCAGCACGGCGAAGCGCTTGTCCGTGTCGGTCAGTTCGCCGGGCACGGGCGCGTCATTGAAGTAAAGCTGCGTCCCCTCGGCGGAGAGCAGCCCCCGCCCCACGGCGCAAAGCCCGTGGGGCGTGCCGTGCAGCGCGCGCAGCACGGTGCGCGGCGGGCGGGTGGTGAGCGCGGGGTACGCCGCGCAAGAGCAGTTTTCCATCTGCGTGACGGCCCCGGGCGGCGCGGCGGGGCGGCGGTCCAGCCCGGCGAAGGCCTGCTGCGTCCACTGCCGCGCCCCGGCGCGGGTGGGAAGTCTGTTCAGCATTCTCTGCTGCCCCCTTTCAGACCGGGTCGTCCAGCGTCAGCTCCAGCGTGAGCGTCAGCGTGGCGGCTTCGTAGCTTTGCAGCGTCAGGGGCGTGTCCAGCGCGGCGTGGTAGACCAGCACGGGGTGGTCCGTGATGCGGGTGGGGTACTGCAGGGCGCTGTCCACCCGCATGTACACCGGGCAGAGGAACAGCCCCCACTCCGTCAGCGTCATGGCGCCGGAGGACTGGTTCTGCACCGTCAGCGTATAGCTGCGGCTGGCCGTGCCCTCGGCGGTACTGACGGTAAGGCCGCTGTTGCGCATGGAGAGATAGGCCAGGGAGCCGGGATAGGCCGCGAGGCGGTAATCCCCCACGGCAGGGCTGACGGCCCCGCCCGTGCCCAGCAGCACCTGGGTGCCGGGCTGGCTCGTCCTGCCCTTGATGCCGGGGGCGCCCATGGCGTGGTTGTTCAGCGGCGGCAGCGCCACGACGCCGAAGTCGCTGTTGGGATAGAAGGTGATCTCCGTGCCGTTGGCGTCCACCACGGTGGAAAGTCCGGGGGCGACCGCCCCCAAAAGCATCAGATTCTTGATGCCGCGCCAGTTGTTTGTCCAAAGGCCTGCCATTCAGGTCTCCTTTCGTTGAATCGAGATGGCGGCGACGGCCATGCCGCAGCCGTGTTCCGGCGGCACCGGCGGGACGGGCAGCGCCGTGCGCGCAACGCGGGAAAGCGCGAAGGCCGTGGGCGCGATCACGCCGCGCACCGCTCCGGCGTGCGCCACGGCGCCGAGGTCGCACGGCCGCGGCGGCACGCGCGTAAGCCCCGTCACGCCGATGGGGTCGGCCCCGCCCCGCGCGCGGTACATGGTCGCCCAGCCGCGCAGTGCCCTGCCGGCGGCGACGCCGGAGAGGAAGCTGTCCTTATCGTAGGTCACGGCCAGATCACCGCCGTTTCAAAGCCGCCCGCGTCCGTCAGCTTCACCGGGCGGGCGTCGGCGTCGAAGTCCACGGAAAATTCCGTGCGCCGAGCGCCCTCCACGGTCTCGGAAAAGCTGCCGGAATCCCAGGCGGAAAAGTCCAGCTGCGCGGTGCGGCGCAGCCCGGCGATGTCGGTGAACGCGTCGCCGATGAAGACGCCGCGGTCGGCCCCG
Source organism: Oscillospiraceae bacterium (assembly GCA_015068365.1). Lineage (GTDB taxonomy): Bacteria > Bacillota > Clostridia > Oscillospirales > Oscillospiraceae > SVKR01. Next base: position 3,681 of record SVKR01000084.1, on the reverse strand, counting down.
TCGGCCCCGTGCAGCCAGAGGTCGAGGCTTTGCGCCCCCTTGCGCAGAAAGCCGCGTCCGGCGTCCGGGTCCTCCGGCGCGCCGTAGCCCGCGCCGAGGATGAAGGTCGGCACCTTGGTGACGCCCCCCTGCCCGTCGGCGCTGTCGGCGAAGCGCAGCGTGCCTTTCGTCAGCTCGTCGTAGCGGTAGACCGTCACGGGCCAGGGCGTCTCGGAGACGCAGGTCATCTGGCTGTGCTGCGCGTCCGTCCAGTAAAATGCCCGCGCCCCGCGCACGAGCTGCTGCGTCTCCGGCTGCCCGTCGGATGCGCGCACCGTGCCGGTGAGGAAGCTGATCTCCTCGTCGTGGATGTGCAGGTAGTCCAGCGCGCGCGTGTCGCCGTCCAGGTAACGCTGCGCCTTTTGCAGGTCGGTGCGCAGCTCCGACACGGCGAGGTCGGCCACCGCGCCGAAGCGGGAGTAGAGCTCATCGGCGATGAGCGTCTCGGTCACCACCGTGCGCGCGGAGATGTCCAGGGACTTCACCCAGTCGTCGAGGGCGGCCTGGTCGAAGTTCTCCGCCGGGGAGAGGTTGCGCAGCGTCCAGCGCAGCAGCTCCAGCAGGACGCAGAGGTAGTCCTGCAGCGCGGTGAGCTTCTGCTCCGTCGTCTGCGCGGCGGTGAGGTCGGGCATGCGCAGATCCGCTTCCGAGAGCGTGGCGGCCATGTCAGCCCCCCTCCCCGCTGTGCCCGCCGCCGGTGCGCTCCGCGCTTTGCTTCAGGTGCGCCAGCACGCGGCGCAGAAAGCCCGGCACCGGCACGCCCAGCGCGGCGATGTTCTCCAGGATGGAGATGCACTCGTTTAAAATGAGCCACACCGCCACCAGCGGGCCGAAGGCGGCGAAGCGGTCCAGCTCCGCGCCGAGGTGCCGGGCGGCCATGGCGATGACGAAGTCCGCCGCCACCGCCACGGCCACGCCGAAGATGTACCCCAGCTTTTTCACGAGCCCCAGCAGACCGATGCGGCTGGACAGCCGGGCATCCGCCCAGGCCGCCAGCAGGCCGGTCACATAGTCGCAGAGCATGGCGGCGATGAGGACGATGAGCGGGGCCAGCAGCGCCCCGAAGTAGGCCGCCGCGCCCCCGAGGACGAGGGCGAGGGCGGCCTTCCACAGCGATTGGTTCATGGTTGAGCCTCCTTTGCGCCGAAGGCGCGGTGGTAATGGTGCAGGGCGCGGGCAAGGTCGCCGAGCGTGGCGGGGGCATCGGCGTCGGGGGCGGAGACGATGCCGTGGGCGCGCGCCCAGGCGAGGGCGTCGTCTTGCGGGGCGGCAGCCGCGTTGGGGGAAGCCTCCCTTTCGGAAAGGGAGGTGGCCCGCAGGGCCGGAGGGATCGAGTCGGAATCCATCGGAGATTCCGCTTTTTCGCATGGTGCCTCCGGCGGATTGAACCCGATCCCCCACCCGCCTCGCGGCGGGAGCCCCCTTTCCGAAAGGGGGCCTGTGGGGTGCGGCGCGCCGCCGTTGGATGCGGTGCGGGAGCCTGTGGGCTGCGCGTCGGGGACGACGCGCCCTACGGGTGGTGCGGGCGGCAGGGCGGCGGGGTAGCCCTCGCTCATGTCCACGTCCCCCGTGATGCCGGGGACGGCGGCGCGGGACGTCCACTGCCACATGGCGCACTGCCGCGGCGGGGCGGACAGATCCGGCGTCCCGCCCGGCCACTGGGCCAGCCACAGGCCGAAGCGCCGCGGCAGAGCTTCGTCAAAATACCGGGCCAGGTAGTCCGGGTTTGCGTAAAACACCGCCCAGTGCCCGCCGCGCTCGATCTCCTCGCAAAAGGCGCGGGCCAGTTCCGTCGCCAGCGCCTTCGTCACCGTGACGGAGCGCCGGGCCGCGCTTTGTACGCTGTCGTACTCGAAATCGAAGGCCAGCGGCAGCGCCACGGGGTACGGCCGCACGGCATCCAGCAGGCACTGCGCCTCCGCGCGGGCCTCCTCCGCCGTGGCGGCGTAGGAAAACCAGTACGCCCCCATCGGGATGCCGCGCGCAGCGCACGCCGCGGCATTCTCCGCAAAGCGCTGATCCGCGTTGCCCCTGCCGTAGCCGGCGCGCAGCATCACGCCGTCGATGTGGGGCTGCACCTGCGCCCAGTCCACGCGCCCCTGCCACTCGGAAATGTCCGGGATGCGCATGGCCTCAGCCCTCCCCCGGCGGCGTCACGGCGTCCAGGTCCAGCACGAAGGCCGCCGCGGCCTCGCCGGTGCCGTTGTTGGCCTTGAACACCGCCAGATAGCTGTCCGCAGCGGCTGTGTACACCGGCCTGACCATATAGGGGCTGGGATTGTCCGTGTCCGAGCCGACCGTGCTGCCCGCCAGATTCTCCGTCGCGGTGGTCGGGTCGACGTTGTACACGCCGACGCGGAAGCGGTTGCCGATGACGGCGCCCAGGCCGACCAGATAGTGGCGCCCCTGCGTGAGCCGGTAGATGTCCGCAGCGCAGTTGGCCTGCGGGGGGTCCAGGAGCGCCCACCAGCTGTTGGTGACGTAGCCGCTGTGCACGTTGGAGTACAGCGGGGTCATGATGCCCGGCAGGGCCTGATAGCTGCCCGCGACGCCGAAGACCGTCGCCCCGGCGCGGATGTTGCCGGGGACGAGGGCGGCCTCGCCCGCCACGGTCTGCGCCCCGGCCAGATACTGCCCCGCCGCGAGCGTGACGGCCTGCGTGCCGGGGGTGATGGTCCGCTCCGGCAGCGACGGGATGCTGCCCGTCAGCTTGCCGCCGGGGCCGTAGGCCGTCCGGCCCGCGAGGATGTCGGAGGCGCTCGCCGTGGCGTCGGAGGTGTCCGTGCCGCTGGGCAGCGCGGCGATGGCGGCGGGGAAGTCGCAGGCGCGCAGCGGTGCGCTTGTCCCCGTGCGCGCGCGCAGGGCCTGCGCCGTCGCGGTGAAGAGCGCGGCGAGGCTGGGATAGGGATTGTTGCCCGGCATCAGTATCCCTCCTCCATCGCGTCCGTGACCGCGGCGGCGATGGCCGCGTGCACGGCCCCGCCGGTCACGAGCCGGTCGCTGCCCGCGGTGACGGCGGCGTCGACGCCGAGGGCGGAAAGGCCGCTGCCGTCCCCGGTCAGCACGCCGCTCAGCGTGCAGGCGGTGGCGGGGGTGAGCCTGCCGCTCTCCCCCGGCGGCCCGACGAGGGAGGCCAGCCACGCCTCCTCCGTGCCGGTGAAGCCGTGCCGGACCGCGAGGGCGTAGGCGCTCAGCCAGAAGAAGGGGCTGTCCGCGCGCGCGGGGACGACGGTGACGGCGCTGCCGCCCCGCCGCTCCACGGGCAGGGTCGGGGCGGAGCGGGCCCGGCGGCAGAACGCGCGCGCGTCGGCCAGCACGGCCTCGGCCATGGCGCGGGCCGGCTCGTAGCGGTCATATTCGCCGTTGGCGTAGTAGGTCATGGCCTCCAGGTGGTGGACGTAATACCCGTCCCAGGGGAAGGGCAGAAGCAGCTCGGCGTCGCGGTCGGCCACGGGGTCGTAGGGCGTCCAGGCGTCGGCGCGGTAAAGCTCCAGCGCGATGCGCCCGTCGGCCTCGCTGAGCCAGCGGACGGCCTCGGCGTCGTCCACGCTCTGCCCGGTCAGCCCCCGCGCATGCGCGAGGGCGGTGGAAATCAGCATGGGGTGCTCCTTTCTTGTGTGGGTGTGGTGCGGGGGGTGCGGG
>SVKR01000083.1 GCA_015068365.1 Oscillospiraceae bacterium | reverse complement strand
TTTCCTTTACAAAACAGGGTTTGTCTACAGTCTGAACACTCCCGCCGGCGGCGGGAGTGTTTCTTACTATCTGGGTCATTTATACCGGATGCCCGGCTTGTAGTATTCAAAGATCACCGCGTCGCGGCCGGCCTCGCTGTCCCGGCTGTGGCTGGTCCAGCCCACGGGCATGGCGCCCAGCGCCTCCGCGAAGCGGACGGTCAGCGGCTTGGGGCCGATGCGATAGGCGATGAACTGCGGCCGGGCGGCCACGTTCAGAAGCGTGTTGCCCAGCACCAATCCCTCGGTGATCCTGCGCCCGGCGCGGACATAGTCCTCCGGCAGCTGGGCCAGCTGGCCGCGCAGCACATTGGGGGCGTGGAAGCGGAACCAGGCCACGATGAGCGGGTGGAAGCTCTCGATGCAGTAGGCGCCGGGATAGGTGCGCAAAAAGGCGTAGGTCTTCTCGCACAGCTCGTCGTTGCGCGCCCCGGTCTTCAGCTCCACGATCAGCGGCGTGCGCCCGTCCACCAGCTCCAGCACCTCGGAGAACAGGGGGATGCGCTCTTCCGTGCCGAACAGGGACAGGGCCTTCAGCTCGGCATAGTCCAGCTCGTCCACCCGGGCGTCCACGCCGCAGGCGCGCAGCAGCGTGTCGTCATGGAACACCACCACCTGCCCGTCCCTGGAAAGCTGCACGTCCAGCTCCATGCCGTAGCCGGCCTCCACCGCCAGGGAAAAGGCCTTCAGGGAATTTTCCGGAACGGACTGGTCCTCGCTGTGCAGCCCGCGGTGGGCGAAGTTGCGCCCGGTGAAGGGGGCCTTTTTGGACTCTGACGCCTGGCCCGGGGCCAGCAGCACGAAGGGCGCCGCCAGAAGGCAGCCCGCCGCCAGAATGTGACGTTTTTTCATAGAAATACCTCGCTCAGTCGCCGCCGTCCAGGGCCTCCAGGCCGTGGACGTTTTCGATTTTCTTTGCCTTGATGTTCTTCACCAGCGCGGTGAACACGATGCAGCTTAAGATGAAGAGGATGCAGGCGTAAACCGGCAGGGCACGCCAGACCAGCGTGAGCCGGAACACCAGGCCCAGCAGCACGGGGGTGATGGTCTGGGCGGACATGCTGGCGGCGTAGTAGTAGCCGGTGAATTTTCCGATCTTCTTGCTGGAGCACAGCTCCACCACCATGGGGAAGGAGCAGTTGTGCACCAGCGCCATGCCGAAGCCCTTGACGGCCCAGACGCCGAAGAGCGCGGCGGGGAAGGCGTGCTCGCCGTTGGCGCCGGTGACCCGGCCCGTGGGCGAGACGAAGCACATGACGGCAAGGGCCGCGACCGTGATGGCAAGGCCCGTCGAGATCGTCCACTTGCGGCCGATTTTGTCCGCGATGGTGCCCGCCGTGGCAAAGCCCGCCACGCTGGCCACGCCGCCGATGATGGTCAGCAGCATGGTGGCGCTGGAGGCGGAGTTGAGATAATAGATGACGTAGTTGCCGATGTAGGTGCCGATGGCGTTGTCGGCCATGAACCAGAGGAACTCCGCGCCCAGGATCGCCAGAAGCATGCGGCGGTTGGCGCGGCTCATGGGTCCGTCGTCGCTGACGGGGTTTTCGATGGCGGCCAGCTTTTCGCCCAGGGCCATCTCCTCTTTCATCTCCTCGGCGATCCTGTTCTCCTTGATGGTGGCGAACAGCACGAAGGCGGAGATGACCATGAGGACCGAGGCGATGAGGAAGGGGATCTCAATGATCCAGAGCCGGCGCGCTTCGTCCGGGGCGTTGATGTAGTCGCTGAGCTTCAGGAAAATGCCCAGCACCGTGGCGGCGGCGCCGCCGAGATAGCCCATGATGTTGATGATGCCGTTGGCCTTGGCGCGCAGGGGCTTGGGCGTGATGTCCGGCATCAGCGCCACGGCGGGGTTGCGGTACATCATCATGAACATCAGCACAATGGCCATCATGATGACCATGCCGATGACATTGTTGGCGTGGAAAAACACTGGGACGAAGGGGAAGGCCACGGCGGCCACCAGCGTGCCGACGAGGATGTAGGGCATGCGCTTGCCGATGGGGGTCTTCGTCCGGTCGGAGAGGTTGCCGAAGATGGGCAGCAAAATCAGCGCGGCCAGGTTGTCGCAGGCCATGATGATGCCCACGATCCACTGGACGTTCAGAATCTTCTCCGGATCGCCGGCTTTCAGCTCCGCCGAGGAAAGGTTGTACATGCGGCGGGCGAAAATGTCCGTCAAAAAGGTGGGGCACCAGGAGTCATAGACCTGCCAGAGCAGCAGAATGCCGAAGAAGGCAAAGCCGATGAGAAACGTGCGTCTGTAATTCAGCCGCAGTGCGCCGGGGGCGGCGTTTGTTTTGCTCATACTACCGCTTCCTTTCGTTTGGTTCTGGCAACAGTTTACACCCCGCGCCGGAGTTTGAAAAGCCCTATTTGCCCAAAACCTCCAGAATCTCCCCGGCGCTTTGCAGCACCAGATCCGGCTTGTCGGGGCTGTCCGCCAGGATCTGCGGCGTGGTCTCGCCGCTCATCACCAGCACGCCCGCGCACCCGGCGTTCAGCCCGCTTTTCACATCGGTATAGATGCGGTCGCCCACCACGGCGGTCTCGGCGGCGGTGACGCCCATGCGCTCCATGGCCATGCGCGGCATCAGCGGCTCCGGCTTGCCGATGACCACGGGCGTGCGTCCCGTGGCGGTGCGGATCATGCCGCAGACGCTGCCGCAGTCCGGCACAAAGCCGAACTCCGTGGGGCACACCAGGTCCGGGTTGGTGGCGATATAGGGCATCTCCGGCTGTTCCGTCAGAAGCCGGGAGACATCCAAAAGCTTCTGATAGGTCAGCTCCGTGTCATAGCCCATGACGATGCACTGGGCGCTGTCGGGCTCGCTGTTGACGATGGGAAAGCCCTCCGCCGCCAGCTCCCGCTGCAGCGAGGCGGTTCCGCAGACGTAAAGCCGCGCGCCGTCGTGGTGCCGGTGCAGGTACCAGGCCGTGGCCTGCGCGCTGGTGAGGAAATCCGATTCCTCCGCCGGGACGCCCAGGCGCTGCATCTTCTTCACATAGTCCGGCACGGACTTTGAGGAATTGTTCGTCAGATAGAGATAGCGTCCGCCGCATTTGCGGATGGCGGTGAGCAAAGGCTTTGTAAAATCAAAAAGCTGCTCGCCCAGGTAGAGTGTGCCGTCCATGTCAAAAAGCCACAGCCGGATGCGGGACAAGTCCTCTTTCTGCATCTCCCGGCACCTCTCACAGCAGCTCGGCGGTCTCGTAAATGAGCCGCTCGCTCTTCTCCCAGCCCAGGCAGGCGTCGGTGATGCTCTGGCCGTAGACCCCGCCGCCCACGCTCTGCTTGCCGTCCACGATGTAGCTTTCCACCATGAAGCCCTTGACCAGGCGGCCGATCTCCGGGTTGCAGCGGGCGGAGTGCAGCACCTCCTTGAGGATGCGGGGCTGCTCGAAGGGGTCCTTGCCGCTGTTGGAGTGGTTGCAGTCGATGACCACACCGGGGTTTTCCAGCCCGGACTGGGCATAGAGCTTTGCCAGGTACAGCAGGGTCTCGTAGTGATAGTTCGGGTGCGCCACGCCCCAGGTGTCCACATAGCCGCGCAAAATCGCATGGGCGTAGGGGTTGCCGTAGGAGTGGCCCTCCCAGCCGCGGTAGATGAAGTCATGCTGGTGCTGGGCGGCCATGATGCCGTTCATCATCACGGACAGGTCGCCGCCGGTGGGGTTTTTCATGCCCACGGGGCTTTCGATGGCGCTGGCGGTCAGGCGGTGCTGCTGGTCCTCCACGCTCCTCGCCCCCACGGCTACATAGCCCAGCAAGTCATCCAGATACTTGTAGTTCTCCGGGTACAGCATCTCGTCGGCCCCGGCGAAGCCGGTCTCCTTCACCACGCGCATGTGCAGCTCGCGGGTGGTGATGATGCCCTTGAACAGATCCGGCTCGCCGTTGGGGTCGGGCTGGTGCACCAGGCCCTTATAGCCGTCGCCGGTGGTGCGGGGCTTGTTGGTGTAGACCCGCGGGACGATGATCAGCTTGTCCTTCACCTGCTCCTGCACCGGGATCAGCCGGGTGATATAGTCGATCACGCTGTCCTCATGGTCGGCGGAGCAGGGGCCGATGATCATCACCAGTTTGTCGCTTTTGCCGGAAAACACGGCCTTCAGCTCCGCGACGCGCTTTTCCACATTGTCCGCCATCTCTACCGTCAGGGGATACATCTCCTTGGTCTCCATGGGGATGGGCAGCTTGCGCTTGAAATTCATATTCATGGTTCGTTCCTCCCCGCAGCGCGTCTTATTTGTCGAAGTAGGCCCGCCGCTTTGTGCTCAGCCGCATTTTTTCGCGCATGCCCTCCACGTCGCCCTCGGCCAGAAGGTTGCGCAGCTCGTTGAATTCCGCCGCGAACAGATCCATCTGCTCCAGCAGGTCGTCCCGGTTCAGCATGAACAGCTCGCTCCACATGGCGTCGTTGATGCGGGCGATGCGCGTCAGATCGCGGAAGCTGTCGCCGGTGTAGTCCACCAGGTGCCGGTTGTCCGAGCAGGTCATCAGCGAAACGGCAATGCAGTGGGTCAGCTGGCTCAGAAAGCCGATCATCTTGTCGTGCTCCTCCGGGGACAGCACGCTGATGCGCCGGAAGCCCAGGATGCGCCCCAGGCTCTTGCACCACTCCACCGCCTGCTCACTGTTTTTGTCCGTGGGCGTGACGATGTAGTTGGCGTCGTGGAACATGCGGTCGTCGCTGTTCTCCACGCCGTAGACCTCCCGGCCGGCCATGGGGTGCGCGGCGATGAACTCCACATCCGGGCGCAGCATGGCCTGGATGTCATAGACGATGCAGCGCTTCACGCCGGTCACGTCCGTCAGAAGCGCGCCGGAGCGCAGAAGCTGCTGGTTGTCGCGGATCCAGTCCTTGAACACCCCCGGATACAGCGCGAAGATCACCGCGTCGGCGCTGCCCACCAGCGCCGGGTCCACCTCGGCGCTGCCCTCGTCAATGATGCCGTGCGCCACGGCATAGTCGATGGTCTCCTGCCGGCGGGCAAGGGCCGTCACATGATAGCCCAGGCGCTTTAAGGCCTTGGCGTAGCTTCCGCCCAGCAGTCCCAGCCCGACGATCAGAATGTTGCTCTTAGAAATCCACTCCATTATCGTATCTCCATTTCGATGTTGATGTCCTTCAATCGGTCAAAAAAGTCCGGAAAGCTCTTGCTCACGGCCTCCGCGCCGCGGATCGTGCCGCCGGTTTGGGCGCAAAGCACGCTCAGCGCCATGACGATGCGGTGGTCGTTGTGCCCGTCCAGCGGCTCCGTCGGCGCGTGAAGCGCGCAGCCGACGGTGACCGTGTTCTCATCCACCGTCACCTCCGCGCCGAATTTGCGCAGCTCCTCGCTCATGGCCTCTCCGCGGTCAGATTCCTTCATGTGCAGCCGCCGGGTGCCGCGGAACACGCCGCCGTGATGCCCCGCCGCGAAGGCGAACAGCACCGGGCCGAGGTCGGGGCAGTCGGCGATGTCGAGCGCCGCCGGGCCGCGCCGCAGCGCGTCGAAGCACTCCACGCAGACCCGGTCGCCCTGCAGGCTCTCCGGGTCCAGCCCCGTCACCGTCACGCCGAGCGCCAGGAAAAACGCGGCGTTGGACCAGTCGCCCTCCACGGTGATGTCCCGGGGCAGAAAGCGCTGGCCGCCCGGCACGGTGAGGGTGGTCTCGTCCCGCCAGTGCGCCTCCACGCCGAAAGCGCCCAGCGCGGCAAGCGTCATGTCGATGTAGCCCCGGCTCTCCACCGGCGGGCGCAGGGCGATGACGCTGTCGCCCGGAAGGGACGGCAGGGCAAACAGCAGCCCGCTGACGAACTGGCTGGAAACGTCGCCGGGCAGGGCGTAGGCCCCCGGTGTCAGCGCACCGCGCAGCGAAAGCGCCGTCTCCGTCACGGCAAAGGGCAGCCCCCGCTCCCGGAACAGGGTCTCGTACACGCCCAGCGGGCGGCGCAGCAGCGACGGCGCGCCCGTCAGCGTCATGGGCTGGGCGGAAAGCGCGCAGATCGGCGCAAAAAAGCGCAGGGTGCTGCCGCTCTCCCGGCAGGGAAGCACTGCGCCGGGGGCGCCGGCCGGGTCCGTGCCGCGGACGGCTGCCGTACCGCCGTCCATGGCCACCTCCGCGCCCAGGGCGCGCAGGCAGTCCACCGTGGCCAGCACGTCCTGCGAGGGGGCGATGCCGCGCACGCGGCTTTCCCCTCCGGCCAGGCCCGCACAGATGAGGGCGCGGTGGGCCATGCTCTTGCTGGGCGGCGCCGCGACGGCCCCGGCGGGCTGCGACGGAATGATCGTGACCGTCATGCCCGGTCACCGATGAGGAGGTCCATGGCCTCCAGGTAGCCCCGCAGCCCGTGGCCGCTGATGGTGGCGGCGCAGGCGGCGCGGATGTAGCTGACCTGGCGGAACGCCTCGCGCGCGGAGACGTCGGAAATGTGCACCTCCACCGTGGGGATGCCCACGGCCTTCACCGCGTCGAGAAGGGCCACGCTGGTGTGGGTGTAGGCCCCGGGGTTGATGACGATGCCGTCCGTGTTCCCGTAGGCGGCCTGGATCCTGTCCACCAGGTCCCCCTCGTGGTTGGACTGGTAAAGCTCCGCCTCCACGCCCCGGGCCGCGGCGTGGTCCAGCACCATGCGGCACAGGGTCTCATAGCCCTCCGTGCCGTAGATGCCCGGCTCCCGGATGCCCAGCATATTGAGGTTCGGCCCGTTGATAATCAGAAGTTTCATTGCAGCATCTCCAGTAATCGTGTCATTGTCTGCTCCTGCGTGCCCGCAACCTCCAGGCGCAGGTCCGCCGCAGCCGTATAGACGGGGTAGCGCGCAGCGTACAGCGCGCGGATTTTCGCCCCGCTGTCGGCCAGGGGGCGGTCCTCCGTGGGCAAAAGCGCATCCAGCGGCCGGTCCAGGAACACCACCGTGCCGTTTTGCTTCATGGCGTCCACGTTCTCCGCTCGCAGCACCGCGCCGCCGCCGGTGGCGAGGATGATGCCGCCGCGGCGCCCGGCGTCGCGCAGCACCGCCGTCTCCAGATCGCGGAAGGCGGCTTCGCCCCGGGTCCGGAAGATCTCCGTGATGGGCATGCCCGCCCGGCGGACGATCTCCGCGTCCGTGTCCAGCATCTCCCGCCCGGTTTTTTCGGCCAAAAGCGCGCCCAGGGTGGACTTGCCGCTGCCGGGCATGCCGGTGAGGACGATGCTGCGCTTTTCAAACTGCACCGCGCGGTAAATGCGCTCCGTCTCCTCCGGGCCGAAGGACGCTCCGGTGAACTGCTCCGCGGCATAGACCGCCTGGGCGCACAGCATGTAAAGGCCGTTTTCCGCCCGGATGCCCCGGGCCCGGGCCTCACGGACCAGGCGGGTGGTCAGGGGGTTATACACCACGTCCGCCACGCCCTCCAGGCGCGGCAGGCGGTCCAGGTCCACGGCAATGCCCTCCGTGTCCGGGAACATGCCCGCGGGGGTGGTGTTGATAAGGATCTCCGCGCCGGACTGCGCGGCGTAGGCCGTCTCATAGGTCATGGCCCCGCCGCGCCCGGAGCGGCTGAGGCAGAAGATCTGCCCCGCGCCCAGCGCGCGGGCCACCGCCGCGGCCGTCCGGCTGGTGCCGCCGGTGCCCGCGATGAGCACGGTCTTGCCCTCCACCTCCAGCCCCATCCGGCGCAAAAGCGCCTCCAGCCCGGCGAAGTCCGTGTTGTCGCCATAGAGCCTTCCGCCCCGATTGCAGATGGTGTTCACCGCGCCGATGGCGCGCGCCCGGGGGCTGAGCTCGTCCAGATAAGGGATCACGGAGCGCTTGTAGGGGATGGTGACGTTGACGCCGTCAAAGTCCCGGCGGCGCAGGAAGTCCTCCAGCGCCTCCGGCGGCAGCTCGATGAGCTCGTAGGAATAGCGGCCCAGCATCTCGTGGATCTCCTTGGAAAAGCTGTGGCCCAGCTTTTCTCCGATCAGTCCGCAGCGCATGGCGCACCTCCCAGCCAGTCCGTGCCGAAGCGCTGCGCCAGCGCGTCGCAAAGCGTCAGCGCGCAGACGCTGTCCACCACCACGCGCGCCCGGTGCAAAATGGCCGGGTCGTGGCGGCCGTTAAGCTGCAGCGCCGCGTCCTCGCCCCTGAGGAAATCCACCGTCTGCTGCTGCAGGAAGATGGAGGGCGTGGGCTTCACCGCGCAGCGCAGCAGCAGCGGCATGCCGTTGCTGATGCCGCCGTTGATGCCGCCGTTGCGGTTCGTGCGCGTGCGCACGGCGCCGCCGTCCATATAAAATGCGTCGTTATATTCGCTGCCCCGCAGCGCCGTGTGGTCAAAGGCCCCGCCGAAGTCCACGCCCTTGACGCCGGGGATGGAGAACAGCCCATGGGCCAGCAGGCCCTCCAGCGTGTCGAACCAGGGCTCGCCCACCCCGGCAGGCAGCCCGGTCACCGCCGTCTCCAGCACGCCGCCGACGCTGTCGCCGGCCTCCGCCGCGGCGGCGATGGCGCGGCGCATCCGCTCCCCCGCCGCCTCGTCCAGCACGGCGAAGCGCTTGGCACTCAGCGCCGCCAGCTCGTCCGCCGGATTCTCAGCAAACGCCCGGTCAAATTCGCCCGCGCAGCGGGCGATGTGCGTGCCGACGGCGATGCCCCGCCCTCGCAGGGCGGCGATCGCCACCGCGCCCACGGCCACCAGCGCCGCAGTGACGCGGCCGGAGAAATGCCCGCCGCCCCGGTAGTCTTCAAAGCCGCGGTACTTCACATGGGCGGTATAGTCGGCGTGGCCGGGCCGGGCCAGCGCGCGCGTGGCGGCATAGTCCCGGCTGCGGGTGTCCTCATTGGGGATGAGGACGGTGAGGGGCGTTCCCGTGGTGCATCCGGAGAACACGCCGCTGACGATCTGAAAGCGGTCGGCCTCCACCCTGCCGGTGGAGATGGCGCCGTAGGGCCGGCGCAGCGTAAGCTGGCGGGCGATGAAGTCCTCGTCCACCGCCACGCCGGGGGCCATGCCGTCCAGCACCGCGCCCACCGCCGCGCCGTGGCTCTCCCCGAAGAGGGTGACCGCCACGCTTGTTCCAAAGGTGTTTTTCATGCCTTCACCACCAGTTCGATTCCCGCCCGCAGCGCTGCGGGCGAAACGGATTTCAGAATACATGACCCGGGGGTATCCACATATACGGCGGTCAGCGCCCCGGCGCCCATCTTTTTGTCGTGCAGAAGCGCCGCGTACACCGCCTCCGGGTCGGCCTGCACGCAGGTGGGCAGGCCCAGGCCCTCCAGCACCGCGGCAAGCTGCGGCCGCAGCGCGTCGGCGCACATGGGCAGCATCCCCAGCGCCACGCACTCGCCGTGCATCAGCCCGGTCACGCTCTCGATGCCGTGGCCGATGGTGTGGCCGAAGTTCAGGATCTTCCGCCGGCCCTGCTCCCGCTCGTCGGATTCCACCACGGATTTTTTCACCGCCAGGGAGGCCGCGATGACCCGCTCGATGTTCTCCTGCGCCCTGCCCTGCACGAACAGGTCATAAAGCGCCGCGTCCGCGATGAGGCCGGACTTCAGCGCCTCGGCCATGCCCGCGGCGGTCTGCCGCCGGGAGAGGGTCTGCAGCGTGTCCGGGTCGATCAGCACCTTTTTCGGCTGCCAGAAGGCCCCGACGATGTTCTTCACGCCCCCAAAATCCACCGCCGTCTTGCCGCCGATGGAGCTGTCCACCTGCGCGAGCAGCGTGGTGGGGACATTGTAAAAGTCGATGCCGCGCATATAGCAGGCGGCGGCGAAGCCCGCCAGGTCGCCCACCATGCCGCCGCCCACGGCGCAGACGCAGTCGCCCCGGGTGAAGCCCGCGTCCAGCATGGCGGTCAGAAGCGTCTCCAATGTGGCGAGGCGCTTGCTGGCCTCGCCCTGCGGGATGGTGCACACGGTCGGCGCAGCGCACCCGGCCGCCACCGCCGCGGCGTAGGCCGCCGGAACGCCGTCGTCCGTGACCACCAGCACCCGGCGGTCCAGATCCAGAAGCGCGCCGGCGCGCATCAGCACGCCGCGCTCGAGCACGATGTCATAGCTGTCCGCGCCCAGATCCATCCGGATGGTCATATGCTCTCGCCCCCCTGCTGCGCGTTTTCCGCCGCGGTGTAGTGTCCCGCGACCTTCGCCGTCGGGCAGGCACCGCGCAGCGCGGCGAGCATGCGCTGGCCGTTTTCGGAGCGGTCGTCCCCCTCCACCTCGGCGTAGAAGTAATAGTGCCAGGGGAGGTTTTTCATCGGGCGCGAGCGCAGCACCCGCATGTTGAAGTTGTACGCGCTGATGATGTTGATGGCCTTGGCCAGCGCGCCGGATTCGTCCTTGACGGTGAACAGCAGCAAAAACGCGCCGCCTTCCTGCTTCCGGGCGCCGGGTGCCTCCACCCGGGAAAAGGCCGCGAAGCGGGTGGTGTTGCTGCGGCTTTCGTTGATGTCGCGGTCGAGCACCTGCAATCCGAAGCGCGCGGCGGCCTCCTCGCTGGCGATGGCCGCGAGGTGCCGGTCGCCCTTTTCCGCCACCTCCTGCGCCGCCACGGCGGTGTTGGCGGCGCTGCGGGCGGTAAGGCCGCAGCGGGCGATGTAGGCCTGGCACTGCTCCAGGGCCTGGGGGTGGCTGACGACCTCCGTCACGTCGCTTTTCTGCGCGCCGGGCTGGCCCAGCAGATTCTGGGACACCGCCAGGTCATACACGCCGTTGACGAACAGGCTGCCGGAGTATAGCAGGTCGATCACCTGGCCCACCTCGCCGGCGTGGCTGTTTTCGATGGGCAGCACGGCGATGTCGCACTCGCCCCGCTCCACGGCGGCGTAGGCCGAGGCGAAGGAGGGATAGGCCACCGGCGTCCCGTCGGGGAAGATGCGCCGGGCCGCGATGTGAGCAAAGGCGCCCTCCACGCCGCTGTAGGCCACCCGCAGCCCCTCCATCAGGCGGTGCTGCCAGCGCTTGCTGACCTCCATGGTCTCCTGCAAAAACTGCACGTAGTAAGACCGCAGCGCGGCATCGGCGACCAGGGCGCTGCGCCCTTCGATCACGCGCGCTTCCTGCGCCTTGTCCTCGATGGGCAGCCCCCGCTCCCGCTTGTATGCAGCGATGGCCTCCACCGCCTGCATGCGCCGGACGAACAGCGCCGCCATCTCCTCATCGACTTCCCGGATGCGTTCTCTTGCCTCATTCAGATCCATCCTGCGCTCCTTTCCGTGAAAAAAACCGCCCCTGTGTCCGAAGAAACAGGAGCGGTTTGCCTTTCACAAATCAGCTTTTCCTTTTTACGTTCAGACAGCACTGGGATGTATGGCATTGCAATCAAAGCCCCCAAAATAGCGGGCGAACGTAAAATAATAGAGGGAGACCATGGCTGCGGAACAACGCTTCATTTTCATCGGTCTCCTTTCACTATTTAATGGGATAAAATCAATATAGCGCGATTGACCCGACAAGTCAAGCAAAAAATCCGCGCCCGAAGCGCCGCGCCTTGACTTTTCCCGGCACATTTGCTATATAAAATACGGAAACAGCGGGGCCGCAGCGCTGCGCGCCGCGCCCGGATAATAGTAAAGGAGGATCCCCCTATGGAGATGGAAACGAGACCCTATGTGGCATGGGACCTGATGAACAATTTCATGATCGACGTGTTCAAGTGCTACGGCGTGCCGGAGGCGGACGCCGCCATCTGCGCCGACGTTTTGCTGGAGAGCGACCGCCGCGGCATCGAGAGCCACGGCTGCAACCGCTTCAAGCCCATCTATCTTGACCGCATCGACAACGGCACGCTTCTGCCCGTGACGAAGATGGACATCCTCAAGGAGACGCCCACCACCATCGTCATGGACGCCAACAACGGCATGGGCATGGTCGCCAGCTATCACATGATGGAAAAGCTCATCGAAAAGGCGAAGACCTACGGCATGGCCGGCGGCGTTATCTGCAACTCCACCCACTACGGCATCGCCGGATACTGGACCACCATGGCGGAAAAGGCCGGCATGATCG
>SVKR01000082.1 GCA_015068365.1 Oscillospiraceae bacterium | reverse complement strand
TCATTCGCCCGATGCTCATTGCAATGAATACATGGCAAAACAGCGTTGCTGTTTTGCTGCACCGCAAAGCGGTGCGGCGGAACGCTTTGCGGCGTTTCGCCATCATGTAATCATTATCAGATGGTGCTGTATTAAAGCATTATATAATAAGTGTCGCCGCTTGGCAAGAAAAACCGCGCCGATTCTCTTTGGTGTTGTTTTCACGCTTCGTTAACTGCCAGCGGTGATTCAGCACAAAAAACGTAGCGTCTCGTCATTCCGAGCCAGTGCGCACACTGGCGTGGGAATCCGTGTCCCCTGCGGAAAGAATACGGATTGCCACACCAGTGACGTCGGTCACTGGTTCGCAATGACCGTATCTTTACGCTGGCAAAACAGTCTTTTCCGTACAAAAAACGCAGCGTCTCGTCATTCCGAGCCAGTGCGCACACTGGCGTGGGAATCCGCGTCCCCTGCGGAGAGAATACGGATTGTCACACCAGTGACATCGGTCACTGGTTCGCAATGACCGTATCTTTACGCTGGCACCACACTTAAGAGAAAAGGGACAAAAAACTGCGCCGCTTGACATTTGCCCCGCGGCTGGGTACAATATCCTTGTCAAATCTATTGCAAAGGAGCTGTTTTTCCCATGCAGGAAGTGTTCGATTTCATCAAGAAGTGCGGCACCTACTACCTCGCCACCGTGGAGGGGGACCAGGCCCGCGTCCGTCCCTTCGGCACCGCCAACATCTTTGACGGCAAGCTGTACATCCAGACCGGGAAGAAGAAGGACTGCGCCCAGCAGATGATCGCCAACCCCAAGGTGGAGCTTTGCTGCTTTGACGGCAAGACCTGGCTGCGCCTGGCCGGCACCGTCGTGCTGGACGACCGCCTTGAGGCCAAGAAGAGTATGCTGGACAACTATCCCAACCTGCGCGCCATGTACGATGAGAACGACGGCAACACCGCCGTGTTCTATTTCAAGGACGCCACCGCCACCTTCTCCAGCTTCACCGAGGCCCCCAGAACCGTCAAGTTCTGATTTTTCACCGCAAAAAACCACGCCCGCCCCGGCGCAAACGCGCCGGGGCGGGTTTTCTACCTCTGAACTTTGGCAGACCTGTCGAGCGAAGCGAGACGGAGAGGGTACCTTTCTTATTTCTTCGGCCGGAAGAACTCCTCAAAGTAATCGCGCTCGGCCTTTTCCGCCTCCGTCTCGGTGCGCGCGGCGCCCTTCGGCTCGATGCGGGCCACCAGCGTCGCGCCGTCCAGCAGGTCGCCCGCCGCCTCCGGCGCCTTCGCCGCGCCGGGGAACAGCGTCACCACCTTGTCCGGCGCCGCATCGGCGCTTGCTTCGTCCTCGCCGTCGATGGGCACATCGATCTCCGCGCGGCGCGGCCGGGGCGTGGGCTTCGCCGCTTCCGGTGCCGCCTCCGTCTCCGGCGGCTCGGCCGGGGCAGTCTCGCCGCGGGCGTTGAAAAAGCGGATGCCGGGGCTTCTCGGCGCTTCGGCATGGCGCATCACGGCCTCCGTGCGCAAAAGCTGCTCGCGCTCGGCTGCCCGGACGGCGCGCACATGGCGCAGATGCTTCACCCGATAGAGCGCCACCCACACCAGATAGGCCGCGAACAGCAGCCCCAGCACGATGATCGCGATGCGCACGGAGCGCTGCCGCAGCGTCTGGGCCACCTGCTGGCGGATGTACTGGATGCGGCTGAGCTCCACGCTGGAGGAGGCCACCAGCTTCACCGTGCCGTAGACCCGGCCGTCCCGCGAAACGGACACCTCGCCCAGCACCTGCCCGGCGCTGACCGGGGCGGTCACCGTCTCGTGGTCTTCCAGCGCGTAGACGCGGATGTCCTTCTGAAAGGCCGCGGGGTCATAGTCGTTCGGCAGCAGCACCGTGACGCTCGTGGCCGGGCGCAGGTTTACATAACCAACATCCATGCCCAGCGCCACGTCCACGGACGCGATGTTCTCGGTGCTTTTCAGCACCTCCTGATAGCTGTAGTTGTTGAACACCCAGTCGAAGAGGGTGGTCGCGTCGGTGAAGGTGGTGCACAGCCCGTCGTCGCCCACGCTGCCGCCGAAGATGCAGCATAAAAGCTCCATGCCGCTGCGCTCGGCGGTGGCGGCCAGGGCGTAGCCGCTCCGGGCGTTGTAGCCGGCTTTCAGCCCGTCGGCGCCTTCGTAGACGTAGCTTGCGCCGTAGGGGCTTTCGTCGCAGAGCAGGGCGTTGGTGTTCTTCAGCGTCCGCGCCGCGGTCAGATTGGTCTCCGGCAGCTCGGCGATGACGGTGCCGCAGATGCGGCGCAATCGCTCATGCTTCATGCACTCCAGCGCGATGCGGCTGAAATCCCGCGCGGTAGTGTACTGCCCCTCGCTCCAGCCGCCGTGGGGGTTGGTGAAGGCCGTGTCCGCGCAGCCCAGGGCCGCGGCGCGCGCGTTCATGTCCGCGACGAAGGCGGGCACCGTGCCGCCGATGAACTCCGCCAGAAGGTTCGCCGCGTCGTCGCCGGAGGCGACCAGAACGCACTCCAGCAGCGCTTGCAGCGTCAACTGCTCTCCGATGGCAAGGCCGCAGCGCGTCGCGTCCTCGCCCAGGTCGAGGTCGATGGCCTCGCTCACGGTCACCATGTCGTTATACGAGTGCTTGCCCGTCTCCACGGACTCGATGGCCAGCAGCGCGGTCATCAGCTTCACGGTGTCGGCGGGGTAGACGCGGCTGTCCAGCCCCTTGCCGTACAGCACCTCGCCGCTTTTGCGGTCGAGGATCAGCGCGGAGGACGAGGCGGGGATCAGGTCTACGCCGCCGTAGGTCTCGCCGTTGGCGGTCAAGACCATGTAGCCCAGCGGCGCGCCGGAGGGCACCGGCCCGGTGACCGTGCCGCTGCCGTCGTCGCCGAAAATGGTGATCTCGCGCTCCACGTCACCGAGGGCGCAGTCGTTCGGCAGCAGCAGCAAAAAGTCCTCCGCCGGGTGCAGGTCCACGGTATCGAGCAGATCGCCGCAGCGCACCGTCACGCTGGCCACGGTCTCATCCGCGCGCACCAGGGCGCGCAGGCTGTGGTTTGCAAAGCCCCAGTTCAAAAGCGCCGCCGTGTCGCGGAAGCAGCCGTCGGAGCTGTCCGCGCCGAAGATGAAGCCCAGCAAGTTCATGCCGCCGCGCCCGGCGGCGGACACCAGGCAGTAGCCCGCGGCGCTGGTGTGCCCGGTCTTGACGCCCTCCGCCCCCTCGTAAAGCCAGCTTCCACCGTAGATGCCGGAGCCTGAGAGCAGGGCGTTGGAGTTGTGCAGCTGCCTTGCGCCGGACAGGTTCGTCGCCGGGACCTCGGCTGCGGCGGCGGAGCAGATCTCCACAAACAGCGCATGGCGCATGGCCTCGCGCGCGATGAGCCCCATATCGCGGACGGTGGTGTAGTGGGCGCTGTCGGTCAGCCCGTGGGGGTTTGCGAAGTGCGTGCCGGTGCAGCCCAGGGCCTCGGCGCGCGCGTTCATGGCGCGGGCGAAGGCCTCCACGCTGCCGGAGAGGCGGCAGGCGATGACGTTGGCCGCCTCATTGGCCGAGGCGAGCATCATGCAGTCCAGAAGCTGGCGCAGCGTCATGGTCTCCCCGGCGCGGATGCCCGCCGTGCTGCCCAGCGCGTCCAGCCCGGCCATGGCCGCCGCCGGCGCGGTCACCGCCTCGTCCGGCGCGGCCTCGCCCCGCTCCACGGCCTCCACGGCCAGCAGCGCGGTCATGATCTTGGTGGTGCTGGCCGGGGAGATGCGCGCGTCGGCGTCCTTTTCATAGAGCACCGCGCCGCTGCCGGCGTCCAGCAGCAGGGCGTGGGGCGCGGTGAGGGACGGCGCGGACAGCGCCAGCGCCGCCCCCGGCAGGGCCAGCAGCCCCGTCAGAAGCGCCAAGGTCAAAATAATTGCAAGAAACTTTGAATTTTTCATGTAATTCTCCGGCAGTTTATGGTATCATAGATAGAAGACTTCTCGTTGGCACGGCGCACCGCCGCCGGCCATCCTATATATTATAGGAAACTTGCATCAGAAAAGCAACTGAAACTTGAAAGGGGGGGAGTGCGCCATGCGCATCCTTGTGGTGGATGACGAGCAGCTTTTGGTCAAGGGCATCAAATTCAACCTGGAAAACGAGGGCTGGCAGGTGGACGCGCGCTATGACGGCGCCGCGGCGGTCGAGGCGGCGAAGGCCACGCACTATGACCTCATCATCCTGGATCTGATGATGCCGGTGATGGACGGGCTGGAGGCCTGCATGCGCATCCGCCAGTCCGACCCCGGCGTGCCCATCATCATGCTGACCGCCAAGAGCGAGGACACGGACAAGCTCCTGGGCTTTGAATACGGCGCGGACGACTACATCACCAAGCCGTTCAACATTCTGGTGCTGAAAGCGCGCATCCGCGCGCTGCTGCGCCGCAGCGCCATCGCCGCCGCGGCGGGGGAGCAGGGCGTGCTGCGCTGCGCGGACTTCTCGCTCGACCCGGAAAAGCGCGTTGCGAGGCGCTTTGACGGCACGGAGGTGGACCTCACCGTCAAGGAATTTGACGTCTGCGCGCTTCTGATGCGCTCGCCGGGCAAGGTCTTTTCCCGCGAAGCGCTGCTGAACACCGTCTGGGGCTATGACTACCAGGGGGAGGAGCGCACGGTGGACGTGCACATCCGCCGCCTGCGCGAAAAGCTGGAGCGCGACAGCGCCAACCCCGCCCACATCGTCACCAAGTGGGGCGTGGGCTACTTTTTCAAGGAGTAAGCGATGGCATCGACCCGCCCGAAAATCAAATACAGCGTGCGGGTGGTGTTCATCGGCATCTTCTGCGCCTTCCTGCTGGTGACGGTGGGGCTGCTGAACGTCTATCCCACCACCACCGCGCGCGACGTGGTCTTCTCCGCGAAGCAGAGCGCCATGCTCAGCCGCGCCGGGGTGATGAGCGCGTCGCTCGCCGCGCTGGAAAAGCTCAGCGGCGACGGGGTGCAGCAGGTCATGGGCCTGGTCGGCGCCGGGGAGTATGACCGCGCCGTGGTCACGGACCAGACCGGCGTGGTGCTCTACGACACCGACGCGCACAGCGGCCTGCCCGGCACGGTCAGCGACTCGTCGCTGCTCCTGCGCGCGCTGGAGGGCAACGCGGTCTTCGCCTGCCGCTATGACGGCGACGCCTTCCGCAGCCGCGCCGCCGCGCCCGTGATGAGCTATGGGCGCGTCATCGGTGCGGTCTACGTCTCCGAGACCGACAGCGAGCAGGCCGCCCTCATCGGCTCCATCCAGGCCCGGCTGCGCTACATCTCCGTGGCCGCGGGGGTCGTCACCCTGGTGCTTATCGTTTTGTTCAGCGAGGCGCTGACCAAGCGCATCCGCACCCTGGTGGACGGGATGCGCATCGTGCGCGAGGGGGATTACGCCTACCGCGTGCCCCTGCGCGGGCACGACGAGGTGCGCACCCTCAGCGAGGAGTTCAACGACATGACCGGCCGATTGCAGAGCACGGACGAGCTGCGCCGCCGCTTCGTCTCCGACGCCAGCCACGAGCTGCGCACGCCCCTGGCCTCCATCCGCCTGCTCTCCGACAGCATCGTCCAGAGCCGGAACATGGACGAGGGCACCATGCGTGAGTTCGTCACCGACATCGGCTCGGAGGCTGAGCGGCTGCAGCGCCTGGCGGAGAAGCTTCTGCGCCTTACCAAAATGGACAGCCAGCCCACCGTGGAGCATCAGCGCGTTGACATGGCGGAGGTGGCCCAGCGCACCATCCACCTGCTCGACCCGCTGGCGAAGCAGCGGGACGTGACCATCTACACCGAGTTCGGCCCCGGCTGCGTCATCGCCGCCAGCGAGGACGACGTGTACCAGATCATCTTCAACCTGGCGGAGAACGCCATCAAATACAACAGCTTCGGCGGCAACGTCTTCCTGCGCCTGACCCGGCAGGGGGACGAGGCGGTGCTGACCGTGGAGGACACGGGCATCGGCATCCCGGCGGAGGACGCGCCGCACATCTTTGACCGCTTTTACCGCGTGGACAAGGCCCGCAGCCGCGCCAGCGGCGGCAGCGGCCTGGGGCTCTCCATCGTCCACGGCGCGGTGATGGCCCACGGCGGCAGCATCTCCGTCGCGCCGCGCGACACCGTGGGCACCTGCTTCACCGTGCGCTTTCCCGCCCTGGCGGAGGAGGCGGCGCCATGAGCCTGCTGCCCATCCCGGACCTGCTGCTCAACAGCATCTATGAGCTCGACCCCGCCTGGCTCACCGCGCGCGGCATCCGCCTCGTCATCCTGGACATCGACAACACCGTGGCGCCCTACACCGTGCACGAGGCCGACGGCGCCATGCGCGCGTGGGTGGATGGGCTGAAGGCCGCGGGGCTTGCCGTCTACGTCCTTTCCAACAACCGCGGCACCCGGCCGGAGGTTTTCTCCGGCGCGCTGGGCCTGCCCTTTCGCAAAAAGGCCTGGAAGCCCTTTCCCAAAGCGGCGAAGGCCATCCTGGCGCAGACCGGGGTCAGCGCATCGCAAACCGCCTTCATCGGCGACCAGATCTACACCGACGTCTGCTGCGCCAAGTGGTGCGGGGCCATGGCCGTGCTGGTGGAGCCCATCGAGCTGCACCGCGCCGCGCTGCGCTTCCGCTATCACCTGGAGCGGCCCTTCCGCGCCCTCGCCCGCCGGCGGGGGAAATCATCATGATAATGATTACATGATGGCGAAACGCCGCAAAGCGTTCCGCCGCACCGCTTTGCGGTGCAGCAAAACAGCAACGCTGTTTTGCCATGTATTCATTGCAATGAGCATCGGGCGAATGATTTTTCAAATCATTCGCTGC
>SVKR01000081.1 GCA_015068365.1 Oscillospiraceae bacterium | reverse complement strand
TGCCGTTTTCAAAGCCCCAGAGCACCGGCATATAATACCAGTCGCCCTCCGTCACGTCGGCGTAGGGGCTGTTTTTCAGCTTGCTGACAGGCTCGCCCGCGGCGCGCCACAGGAAGGTCAGCGCCTGGCCGCGGCTGGCGGCCTCCGCCGGCTGGAACAGGCTGCCGGTGACGATGCCGTTTTTGCCCGCCCACATCACCGCGTCATAATACCAGTCGCTCTCCGTCACGTCGGTAAAGGGGTTGACGTAGGGCGGCTCCGTGGGCGCGGGGGTTGGCTCCGGCGTCGGCTCCGGGGTGGGCTCCGGCGTCGCGAGGGGCTTGGGGGCGTCGGGGAGCGCGGGAGCGTCGGTGGCCTTGGGCTCCTTGGGCGCTTCGATGGGCTTGGCCGTGGGGGCGGTCTGCTCGGTTTTCGGCTTGTCGATGGTCACGTCCTCCGATTTTTTGAAGAAGCCGGGCCAGACAAAGCCGCCCACGCCCACGATCACCACCAGCGCCAGCGCCACGATGCCGACGGCAAGGCCCGCCCTGCCGCCCTTCTTCGGCGGCGGCGTGGGCTGCCACTGCTGCTGCGGCGGCTGCCACTGGGGCTGCCGGGGCGCCTGGGGCTGCTGCCATTGCTGCTGCGGCGGGGGCGGCGTGGTCCAGGCGTTTTGCTGCGGCGCACTCTGGGCCGGGGTCTGCCACTGCTGCGGCTGCTGGGGCTGCTGCGGCGTCGGCTGCTGCGGTGCGGGCCGGGGCTGCTGTGCAGCGGCGTCGCTGCCGTCTGCCCGGCGGCCGCAGTTGCCGCAAAAGACGTCGCCGTCGTTGAGGGAGGCTCCGCACCATGCGCAAAATTTTGCCATTTCCTCATCCTCCATTGCACTGAATTTTCCTTCAGCCGCGCTCTCCCCGGCCGGGGATGGCCAGGGCGGGAATCGCCGCGCAAAGCGTGAAAAGCGCGAGCTGCCAAACATATGTGTCGCTGTGAACGGCGTTCAGATAATAATAGGGCGGGAGCAGATGCCGGACGGGAGCGAGCAGGTTCAGATCCAGAAAGATCGGGCACAGCGCCAGCATCGCCGCCGTCAGCACCGGCAGCGCCGCGCCCAGCGCCGCCTGGCTGCGGCACAGCTTGCGCACAAGCTCGCTGAATACGGAAAGGGCGAGGCAGTAAAGCAGCATCAGCCCCAGCTCGCGCAGCAAGCTGCCCAGCAGACCGGCGGCCCACAGCGCCAAAAGCACCGCCAGCGCCATGGGAAGCAGCGCCGTCAGATGGCACAGCAGCGGCAGCGCCCGCCGCCGCGCGGCGGGCAGCCGGAGAAAGGTCTCCCGGCGGGCATCCTCGCAGTAGTACATGGCGGAGGCCAGCCCCGTCAGCACCAGCAGCACCGCCAGCAGCCCGCGCACCGGGGCCACCAGATGCTCCGCGCCGCCGGTGTCGAGCGCGCTGCCGTCCAGATGGGAGAAAACGATGATCGGCTCATCCATGATCTTCGTTTGATAGTATCGGTCAAAAAACTCCTCCGGCGCGTCCTCCGGGACGTTCAGCCGCTCGATCAGAAAGCTGCGGAACAGCGCCATGGAGGCCTCGGGGTAGAGGGCGGCGGCCAGCTGCTCCCGCGCCAGGCGCAGGAACACGGTGTCCTCCCGCTCCACCACCAGCACCGCGCCGCGGGTGCCCCGCCCGGAGGCGAAGCGCTGCAGCTCATCGGCGGTGCTGTCCCGCAGAATCCAGGCCGCGTCGGCCCGGCTTTGCGCCACGGCGGCGCGCCCTTCCGCCTCCGTGGCGTATTCGGTGCAGCGCACCAGAGAATCAGAGTGCAGCAGCCGGTCCCGCACGCGGAGCGCGGAGGGGTCGGCCGTGTCGCATACCAGCGCCACGGTCACGACGGCGCTGTCCTGCTTTGCCACCAGGGCCATCGCCCCGGCCAGCAGCGGCACGCAGCAGAGCAAAATCAGAAACACCGGCTTGCGCAGCAGCCGTTTGGTCAAAAGCGCGTACCAGCGGAAAAATCGTCTCATCCTCCGCGCCCTCCTATCTGCGGCAGCGCCAGGCGCGCACGGCGGCGGAGAGCAGCAGAAACGCCAGCGCCCAGGCCAGCAGCGCCGAGACCTGGCCGGATGTGCCGCGCAAGCGCGCGCTGAGATAGCGCATCGCCGCCCCGGCGGGGAGGGCCGCGCCCAGGCGCTGCAGGGTCTCGGGGAAGAAGCTGTAGGGATAAAAGCAGCCGCAGACGTAGGCCTGGACGGCGGCGCAGAGGAACTGCGCCAGCGCCCCGCTCAGCGCGCCGGGGGCCAGCTCGTAGAGGAAAAACTGCATCGCGGCAAAGCACAGCACCAGCGCCGCCAGCGCCGGCACCAGCGCGGCGGGGGCGCTGTCCGCCAGCTCCGGGATTGCAAGGCCGCTGCGGCGCAGAAGGAACCATCCGGCGGCGCCGGCGGCCAGGCTGAGCAGCAGCATCAGCAGATAATAGGCCGCGAATTCGCCCGCCACCTGGCCCGGCGCGCCGAAGCCCCGGGCGCGCAGCGTGCGCTCCAGCTCCGCCGTGCGGGCGGACATGAGCGGCACGGCGCTCATGCCGGTCAGCAGCAGAAAGGCCACGACCAGCCCGCAGAAGTAATAGCCCGCGAAGCTCAGCGCGTCGGCCAGGCCGACGGTCTGCACGGAAAACAGGCGGTGGCGGCTGAGGACCATGGCAAAATAGCGGTCCACCAGCTCGTTGTCCACCTCGTAGGGGTCCACCTCCGGCAGGTAGTCCATGGCGTACATCTGGGCGCCGTACTGGGCGTTCTGCGTCTCGGTCATCAGCTTTGCCACGGCGTCCGCCAGCTCGGCGGACAGAAGGGTGTCCAGCCCGGCGGTGCCCTCCGGCGTCAGAAAGCGGATGGGGTGGACCTCGCCGCGGCAAAGCGCCTCCACAAAGTCGTCGGGCAGGTACATCATGGCGCTGACGCGCCCGGCGCGCAGCTCCCGCAGGGCGGTCTGCTCGTCCATGAAGCGGAACTTGATCTCCTCGCGGGAGGAATCAAAGGTCTCCAGCGCATCGACGCCGATGCGGACATAGGGGTTCGTTTCATCCCCCACCACGGCCACCACGGCGATCTGGTTCGCTTCGTCGTTGGCGCGGCCGGTGGAGATCAGGGTGCCGGCCAGGGCCGCGGCGGCGCACAGCAGCGCCGTGATCAGCAGCGTGTGGGGCAAAATGCGCGCCGCCCGCTTGCATTGCAGCACAAAATAGACAAAAAACCGCCTCATGGCTTTTCCAGCTCCGTCGCCAGACGCCTGGCGTCGCCGTCAAACACATAGGGCTCGGCCACGCCGGCGCGCAGCATGAAGCAGCGGCTGCAGGTGGACAGCTCCCGCAGATCGTGGGTGGCGAGCAGAATGAGCCCGCCCCGGGCGCGGAAGGAGAAAAAGTAGTCCAGCAGCCGCTCCCGCGCGGCAAGATCCAGCGCGGCGGTGGGTTCGTCCAGCAAAAGGATGCGCGGATTGCGGGCGATGGCGCAGCCGATGGAAAGGCGCTTGCGCATGCCGCCGGAGAGCTGCGCGGCGGGGGTTTTGAGAAACTCCTGCACGCCCAGCTCCCGCAGCATGCCCCCCTCCAGGGAAGCGCGCAGCGCCTGCGGCGCGTACCACAGCCGCAGGTTGTCCAGGGCGCTCAGCTCGTCGATGAGCGGCGTGCCCTGGGGGACATAGGCCACCGTCTGCTCCAGCGCCGGACGGGAGCGCAGCAGATCGCTGCCCTCCCATAAAAATTGGCCGCCCTGGGGCTTCAAAACGCCCGCAAGGACCCGCAGCAGCGTACTTTTCCCGCTGCCGTTGGCGCCCACGATGCCCACGGCCTCGCCGTACTCCGCGTCAAAGCTGACGCCCCGGAGCACGGCGTGAGCGCCGTAGCTTTTTTGTATGTCCCGGATCTGGCCCGTCATGTCAGCCGAACACTCTGCCCAGCGACGCGTCCAGCATCTCGGTGTAGGCGGCGGGAACGCCCGCCTTCTCCAGGGAGTCCACCACCTTTTCCAGCTTCTCCAGCGTGATGTCTCCGGCCCAGTCGGCGGGTTCGACGCCCTCGGCCGGGGCGATCTTCTTCGCGGCGGAACGGCTGCCCTCGAAAGAGATGGTCAGCAGCGTGCCGCTGCCGGCGGAAACGGTCACGACGGCGGAGGATTTTTCCTTGCTGCTGTCCAGATCCAGGTGGAAGGTCAGCGAGTCGAGAACGCTCTTGGCGGACTCGGGAAGCGCGCTGCCGGAGGACTCCAGCAGCTTCCACACGGAGGCGGAGGGCTTCAGATCCACGCCGCCGACCAGCAGGCCGTCCTTGGCCTTTTCGATGTCAAAGCCGTCCAGACCGATGACGCCGTAGTATTCGTCCTTCACCTGCAGGTCGAGATCGCCGGTCAGTAAATCGCCGCTGCGTTTGCCGCTGCCGATGAGCTGGAAGGTCTCCTTGCCGTCGTCGGTGACGCGCAGCATCAGGCCGAAGCGGCCCTCCGCCTCGGGCATCGCCAGCTCGAACTTCCGCGCGCCCGTGTCCACGATGCGGCCGCAGACCTCGCTGGTCTTCTTGTCCAGGTAGACCGTGATGACGATGTCGTTTTTCATGTCCTGACGGATCTTGTCGGGATCACCAAGCAGCTCGTCGATCTTGTCGGTGAACTCCTTGTATTTTGCGCTGCCGTCCTGCTGCGCGGCAGCGGCCATATCCTGAATGAGCTTCTGGATGTCCTTGTCCTCTTTCAGCTTCGGGCCCAGCGCCTGGACGATCTTGACCGCCGTCTCCGGGTCGATGGTGGCGGTGAGGACGGTGTAGTCGGCGCTGACGTCCGCCACGGAAAGCGTGCCGTCAGAGCGGCTCACGGTCTCGATCTGGGCGACGGCCTCCGTCAGATAGGTGCGCAGAAGCGTCTCCACGGTGGCGGCGTCCGGCAGGGCCTTCAGAATGCGCTGCATCGTCTCCGGGTCCTCCGCAGCCGAGCCGAACATGGCGCCGAGGTTCACGCGGCCCATCATCGCGTCCAGATCCACATACTCCATGGGGATCGACAGATAGCGCTCGGACAGCTCCGGAATGCTGATGCAAAGGCTGTCGCCGGAGCGCAGCGTGCCGTTTGCGTGCAAAAGATCCGTGTCGTTGAGCTGCACGCCGACGTCCAGCCCCAGAAGGTCGCCCTTGCGGCTGAGGTCATAGACCGCGGAAATGCTCTTGAACCACTGGAAGTCCTCGCCGGGGTTCACTTGCTCCACAAGGCTGCCGAAGCTGTCGGTCAGCATCTCCCGGGCCTTGTCGCCGGGGGCCAGCTTGATCGAGCCGGCAACGCTGACATCGTCGGTGGCGGCGGCGCTGAGCAGCAGATTGTCATAGGCCGTGGCCAGGTGCTGCGCAAGGCTGTCAGCGCTGTTGGTCTCCACCGCACGGTAGTATTCCTCCGGCGTGGCCTTGCGGGCAAAGGCCTGGGAGATGGCGCCGTCGGCGCCCGCTGCGCCCTTGTCCTGTTTGAAAAAGCCGGGCCACACAAAGCCGCCCACGCCCACCACCAGCGCCAGCACGACGGCGACGATGGCGGCGATCAGCCCGCCCTTGCCCCGCTTTTTGGGCTGGGCAGAGGCGCCGGGGGCCGGGGCCTGCCACTGCTGCTGGGACTGGGGCCAGGGCTGCTGCGGCGCAGCCTGCGGCTGGGTCCACTGCTGCGGTTGGGGCTGCTGGGTCCACTGCTGCGGTTGGGGCTGCTGGGACCACTGCGGGGGGACCTGCTGGGGCTGGGTCCACTGCTGGGGCTGGGGCGCCTGGGGCTGTACCGGGGCTGCGGGTGCCGCGGGTGCCGCGGGCGCTGCGGGAGCTGCGGGTGCCGCGGGAGCTGCGGGTGCCGCAGGCGTCACGGGTGCTGCGGGTGCCGCAGGCGTCACGGGTGCTG
>SVKR01000080.1 GCA_015068365.1 Oscillospiraceae bacterium | reverse complement strand
TGTGTCATTGCGAGGCCCCGCAAGGGGCCGTGGCAATCCGTTTTTCCTATGAAAGGAAGTACGGATTCCCACGCCACGACTTTTCGCCTTCGCGAAAAGTGCGCACTGGCTCGGAATGACAGGATGGATCGTATTTTGCAGCGCGCCCTTTTTGTTTTCGGAACGCCGGGGACGGCGTTCCCTACTTTCGCAGCCCCATGGCCAGCTCGACGGCCTTGTAGGCCCCGTCGTACAGGCCGATGGTCTTGTTCAGACAGATGGCGTCGCACATGCTGCGCAGCATGGTGTCCTCCTCCAGGAACAGGTCCAGCATCTGCACGGTGTGGGGGATGTCCTCGCACTCCAGGCTGCCGTCGCCCATCTCGGCGGAGTGGATGGCGCCCCAGCGCTCGTGCCCGCCGATGCGATGGATGAAGAGCTTGGGGATGGGGTAATAGGCCAGCTCGCTGGGCTTGGTCACCAGCACGTCGGCGGAGCGCATCAGCAGGTTGGTGATGTACACCGCCTCGAAAATGTCCTTGTGGCAGAAGGCGTGGACGCCCTCCACCTCGCCGTCGACGGCCGCCTCGGCAAAGGCGCGGGCATTGTCCCACTCGTAAAAGCGCACGGTGCTGACCTCCTGCAGTCCGGGCACGGCCTGGCACAGCCAGGTCCAGACCTGGCGGTAATCGCCCACGTTGACGTAGACCGCGGCGCGCTTTTCCCGGATGGCGGGCATCAGATGCTGCAAAATGGCGGCGAAGATCTCCTTCTGCGCGCCGGCGCCGCCGATGGTGAGCAGGAAGCGCATGGGCCGGCCCTCGGCCTTGCGGCGCAGGCGGGCGGCGCAGTCGGCTTCGATGTTGGCGGTAAGCTCATGGTCGACGTAGTGCCCGGTGTAGACCAGCGCGTCCGCGGGCATGGGGTGCAGCACGGTCTTGCCCTGCATGCCGTTCAGGATGCGGTAGCCCTGATAGCTCTGGCGGGTCTGGATGGTGTGGACGGCGCCCTCCGCCAGGTGCAGCGCCATGGGCCAGTTGTCCGGGATGGCGTTCACCACATACTGCATCCCGGCGTGCAATGCCGCCTGGGCGGGCCAGACGTGGGTGCCGATGACGGGGATGGACTTCGGCACGTTGCGGAACACCGGGGCCATCAGCTCGGCGTTTTTCTGGTCGGAGGCGTTGTAGCTGAGCTTGCGGAAGCCCTCATAGTTCATCGGCTCCCAGAAGAGCTTGTTGAAGACCTTTGACTTCTGCGAGATGCGCGAGCCCATGGAGTAAAGGTCGTTCTGCGCGCTGATGACCTTGGTGCAGGTGGTCTGGTCATAGCTGTTCAGGTCCATCCAGTAGGGCTTGTAGCCCAGGGCGTGGGCGGCGGAGGCCATGGCCATGGAGATGCGGTAATGGCCGAAGCCCATGCGGATGTTGCCCACGATGAGGCCCTTCTCCAGGTCGAACTTTTCGCTCTCGCCCTCCTCCAGACGGATGTCCGAGACGCCCAGCAGTTCATGCAGGCAGGCGTTGGGGACGATGCGCACCGGGTAGTCGGCCTGGGCGTCGTCCGTGAAGCGGCGGGCATAGCGGGCCTTGCTGGCGGCGGCTTTTTTCACGTCCTTTTCGGCGATGGCGTTGCCGAAGATCTCTTTTGAGCGGTCTTGCATGGCGTTACTCCCTTTCCCATGTTTCTTCTTCTGTCTTAATGAGGAACCGGAGCGTGACCGGCTCCGTCTGCTGTGTTTTCAGCGTGACCTCGGCCGCCCCGGGGCGGCCCAGGGTCTTCAGATAGATGCCGCCGAGCCCGCCCCGCAGGGTGGCCCGCCGCGGCCCGATGAGCTCCAGCGGCCCGTCGATCTTCACCTTCACGTCCCCGTGCCAGAAGGGGACGACATTGCCGTTCTGGTCGCACATGGCAAGGCGCACCAGCGCCGCGTCATAGGTGCTGCCGTGGCGCAGCAGCGTGTGGCTGGGGTCGGCGGTGAGCTGCAGCGCCGTCACCGCGGTGCGGTGGACGCTGCGCACCACGGCGCCGCCCGTCACCGCGTCAAAGCGGAAGTCCGTGGCCCGCGCGCCCCAGTCGCCGATGTATTTGCCGTAGAGGGCGTAGGCGTCTTCAAAGCGCATGCCGTAGCGCGTCATCAAAATCCCGGCCTTTGCCATGATCTGGGGCGGCAGGTGGGCAAAGCCGAAGCGGGCGGAATAGTTGAGCAGGTCCTTCACCAGCTTCGCCTGCTGGGGGGTGAAGTGCTCCTCCCGCTCCAGCTGGTCGCCGATGAAGTCGTCGATCTCGATGGGCGGGCGGGGCAGGTTTTTATACGGGGAGTCGGCGTGGGTATAGCTGCGCAGGAAGCGGCCGTTTTTGTACAGGCGCACCTCGTCGGCGTTGGTGATGACGAAGACCCTGCCGCGCACGCTTCCGGCGCGCTCGCCCAGGTCCATGGCGGAGCTGACGGCGAGCACGGGCGTTGCGCTCTGCTGCGCGGCGTAGACCGCCGCGGCCAGCTTGCCGTTGCGGAACATGTCCGTGACGCCGTGGTAGCAGATGCGGTCGCCGCTGCCGAAATCCTTGTGGGTGTTGTAGTCGAACATGCACCAGCCGAAGGCCCCGGCGATGTCGTCCTGGCCGAAGACCGCGTCCAGCACCGCGGCGTGGCGCAGGGCGTGCTCGGTGCGGTGGGCCTCGTCGTCCCAGGGCTTGGTGGGGTACATGTGGCCGTTGAACTCGCTGATGAGGTAGGCCTTTCCCATGTCCGGCGTCACGTTCTTCTTCCGCTCGCAGCCGGCGTTGACGCCGTCATAGAGAAAGTCGTTGTAGGTGTAAACGTCCTCCAGCAGGCGGCTTTTCTTGATGCAGCGCACGCCGCCGGTGGCGCGGGTGGGGTCGAGCGTGCGGGCGGTGGCGTTGGCGGCGGAGTAGAGCGCGTCGTCGTCGGCAGATTCGTTGATGCGCACGCCCCAGAGGATGACCGAGGGGTGGTTGCGGTACTGGCACACCATGTCCCCCACGTTGCGCAGCGCCTGCTGCTTCCACGCCGCGCCGCCG
>SVKR01000079.1 GCA_015068365.1 Oscillospiraceae bacterium | reverse complement strand
CACCACCAGCTTGTCCCGCGGGATCTCCACGTCGATGTTTTTCAGATTGTTTTCTCTTGCGCCTTTAATGATAATGCTGTTCTGCATGCTTTACTCCTCGGTGGTGATGTCTGCCGTTTCGCCGCGCACCAGCGCGATCAGGTCAGCCGGCTTCAGGGAGATCTGCGTTCCGATGCGCCCGCCGCTGACCTGGATGTGGTCGATGGTCTCCGCGCTGCGGTCAAAGACCGTGCGGAACAGTTTTTTCATGCCCACGGGGCTGCACCCGCCACGGACATAGCCCGTCAGCGGCGTGATCTCGCTGACATGGATCATGGCGATGGACTTCTCCCCCACCGCCGCGGCGGCCTTTTTCAGACTCAGCTCCCGTTCCACCGGGACGACGAACACATAGTGGTTCCGGCTGGCGCCCACCGTCACCAGCGTCTTGAACACCGTTTCCGGCGCGCTGCCGGTCAGCTGCGCCACGCTCACCCCGTCCACCGGCCCGTCGCCGTGGGGATAGTCAATGGACTCGTAGGGTATCTTTTTCTGTTCCAGAATGCGCATGGCATTCGTCTTCTGCTCCTTCATGGCGTCGCTCCTGTCAAATCAGTTATTTCATATTATTATACACGAGCGAATGCCTCAATTCAACAGGAAAGCGCAAAGATTGCCGCATCGCCGGGCGTTGACTTCATCTGACGGTTATACTATAATGTTATCACCAAAGAAAAGGGGGAAAAAGCACATGACGCCGGAAAACAAAGCGAAATTTGACGCAAAATGGGCGCGCATCCGCGATGCCGTCGCGCTGCGGGAGCCTGACCAGATCCCGATGACGCCCTCCCCGTCCATCTTTCCGATCTTTCACGCGGGCCACACCATGGCCGAGGCGATCTACGACGAATCTCTGGAGATCGCCCGCAGCGCCATGCTGAAGTATCTGCGTGACTTTGACCCGGACAACGGCACCTCCATCTCCAACTACCTCGGCGAAGGGCGGCTGATGGAGCTGCAGCAGCCCACCACCATGCGCTGGTCCGGCATGCCGGGCAACCCCATCGGGGACAACTCGCTGCAGCAGTTCATCGAGTTCCCGATCCTGCTGGACGATGAGTTTGACGAGTTCTTCGGCGACCGGACCAAGTGGACCGTCAACAAGTCCCTGCCGCGCAATTATGACTCGCTGAAGCCGCTGGAATCCTTCCGCCTGGGCCGGGGCATCATGGGGCTGGCCTCCGCCGTCTCCAAGCCGGAGATGCGGCAGATGATCGAGACCCTCTGGAAGATCAACGACGGCTATGCCGAGTTCAACAAAAAGCGCGCCGCCATCCATAAGGAGATCGAGGAGGCCGGTTACCCCCTCATCCGCGCCCCATGGATGGAGGCGGTGCCCTTTGACCATTACAGCGACTTCCTCCGGGGCACGCTTTTGTCCCTGGCCGATCTGTATGAGCGGCCCGAAGAGGTGCACCGTTTCATCGACGCCACCTTTGAGGAGACCATCGCCCGCATCAAGGCCAGCAAGGGCGTGGACGACGGCAAGCACGTCTTCATGGCGCTGCACAAGGGCATGGACGGCTTTATGAGCGACGAGCATTACCGGGAGTATTACTGGAGCCACCTGCAGCAGATCATCTGTGCCCTCATCGACGCGGGCAAGGTGCCCTATATTTACACCGAGGGCAAGTACAATTCCCGACTGGACTGCCTCACCGAGGTGCCCCCCGGCAAGGTGTTCTACCACTTTGAAGAGGTGGACATGGCCGAGGCGAAGCGCAAGCTGGGCGGCATCGCCTGCATCGGCGGCGGCTTCTCCCCCTATCTGCTCAATTACGGCACCAAGCAGCAGGTCATCGACACGTGCAAAAAGCTCATCGACGACTGCGCGCCCGGCGGCGGCTTCATCTTCGAGACCGCCTACGGCATGGATTACGCCAAGGAGGAGAACGTGGAGGCCATGTTCGACACCGTGCGCAATTACGGCAAGGCAAGATAATCAAACGGGCGGGCCAAGAAAAAACGACATGTTTTCACATGTCGTTTTTTCTTGGCGGAGGGTGCAGGATTCGAACCCGCGTGGACTTGCGCCCTAACGGTTTTCAAGACCGCCCCGTTATGACCGCTTCGGTAACCCTCCGGGTATTCACAAAAAAGAAAAGAGACGCCGGAACGGCGTCTCTTTTGTGGCGGAGAAGCCGGGATTTGAACCCGGGCTCGGCTCAACACCGACTACTCCCTTAGCAGGGGAGCCCCTTCGGCCTCTTGGGTACTTCTCCATAAGTCGAATCAATGAATCCCACATTCAGTTGCCCAAGTATCTTAGCATAATGTTCCCTGCTTGTCAATGCCGAATTTGCGCTCCGCCGCCACTTTTCCGCCGCGGGTACCATGGGCGCGCAGGGCGCTGGCGTTATTGACTTTTGTGCGCTGCCGTGGTATCATTTTCCCAATCTGCTAAAGAAAAAAAGGTGCATGGCGTATGCTCGCAGTTTTTGTCAACATGGCCACGGTGCTCATCGGCAGCGCCATCGGCATTCTGTTCCGGAACAAGATCAAGGAAAACTACATCAAGACCATCATCACTGCCCTGGCGCTGGTGACCTTTGTCATCGGCATCACCAGTGCCATCACGACCCAGAACCTGCTGTGCATCATCGTCTGCATGGCGCTGGGGACGATCCTCGGCGAGCTGCTGCGCCTTGACGACCGGATCAACAACGTCGGCGACGCGCTGAAGCGCAAGGTGCTCAAGGGCAGGTTTGAGGGCAGCCGTTTTACCGAGGGCTTCGTCAGCGCCTGCATCCTCTTCTGCGTCGGCTCCATGACCATCATGGGCTCGCTGGAGGCGGGCGTCAACCACAATTACAGCATCATTTTCGCCAAAAGCGCCCTGGATTTCGTCTCCGCCATGATGTTCGGCGCGGCGATGGGCGTGGGCGTGGCCTTTTCCGCCCTCTTCATTCTGGTGTTCCAGGGCGGCATCACGCTTCTGGCCGGGCTGGTCTCCCCCTATCTCAGCCAGGCCGTCATCACCGAGATGACCGCCGTGGGCGGCACCATCCTCATCGGCATGGGCTTCAACATGCTGGAGCTCAGCGACAAGCGCGTCAAGGTGGCCAACATGCTGCCGGCCATCTTCCTCCCCATCGCCTACGTTCCCTTTGCCGCCTGGCTCGGCGGGCTGCTCTGACAAACTGCACGGGAAGGAGCACGGAATGGACGTATTCACCCTATTCACCTTCATCGGCGGGCTGGGCCTGTTCCTCTTCGGCATGAACGTGCTGAGTGAGGCCATCGGCCGCCAGGCCGGCGGCCGGATGAAGGATGCGCTGGAAAAGATCACCTCCAACAAGCTCATGGGCGTCGCCCTGGGCGCCGGGGTCACCGCTGTCATCCAGTCCTCCGGCGCCACCACTGTCATGCTCATGGGCTTCATCAACTCCGGCATCCTCTCCCTGCAAAATGCCGTCGGCCCCATCCTGGGCGCCAACATCGGCACCACGGCCACGGCATGGCTCCTCGCCCTCAGCGACATCTCCGGCGAAAGCCTTATTCTCCGGCTGCTCAATCCCTCCAGCTTTGTGCCCGTCCTCGCCTTCATCGGCGCGGTGCTTCTGGTTTTCAGCAAGCGGGACCGCAGCAAGGACATCGGCATGATGCTTCTGGGCTTCGCGGTTTTGATGTTCGGCATGAGCACCATGAGCTCGGCCATGAGCCCGCTGCGCGAGTCGGAGTTCTTCCAGCGGCTGCTGGTGGCGCTGTCCAATCCTCTGCTGGGCGTCCTCGCCGGCGTGGCGATGGCTGCGATTTTGCAGTCCTCCTCCGCCTCCGTCGGCATCATCCAGGCCGCCGCCGTCACCGGCGTGGTCTCCATCGGCAATTCTCTGCCCCTCATCATGGGCATCAACATCGGCGCGGGCATCATCGTGCTTCTGGCCGGTTCCGGCGCCAACCGGGACGCGAAGCGGGCCGCGTGGATCTACATGCTGCACAACTGCATCGCGGCGGCGCTGTTTCTCATCGTGCTCGTGATTCTCCGCTCCGCCGGGCAGCCGGAGATCCTGAGCCGCTCCATCACCAGCTTTGACATCGCCGTGCTGCACACGGTCTACAAATCCGTCAACACGGCGGTGCAGCTCCCTTTCTTCCGCCAGCTTATCGCCCTGTCCCGGCTCATCATCCGCCCCGAGCCGGAGGAGCAGCGCTTTGCCCTGCTGGATGAAAATTTCCTCAAGACCCCGCCGGTGGCCGTCTCCCGCTGCGTGGAGCTTTCCAACGACATGGCCCAGCTCACGCGCACCACGGTGGTCACCGCCATCGACGTCATCCGTGCCTTTGACGAAAACGCCCTGCGCACCGTCGTGGAGCTGGAGGATGAGATCGACGTTTTTGAGGACAAGATCGGCGCGTTTCTGGTCAAGCTTTCGGCCTACAAGCTGACGGGCAGCGACACGCAGACCGTCTCGCGCATCCTCCACGCCATCAACGACTTTGAGCGCATGAGCGACCATGCCAAGAACCTGGCGGAGAGCGGGCAGGAGCTGCGGGACAAGGACCTGCGCTTCTCTGACGACGCCAGGGCCGAGCTGGACGTCATCTTCCACGCGGTGACCGAGGTCACGGATCTGGCCGTCACCGCATTCACGGACTGCGACGCCGCCGTCGCGCGGCGCATCGACCCGCTGGAGCAGGTCGTGGACGATCTGAAAAGCACCCTGCGCGACCGGCACATCCAGCGCCTGCAAAAGGGCGAGTGCTCCACCACCCTCGGCTTTGTCTTCACGGACATCCTCACCGACTTGGAGCGCATCTCCGACCACTGCTCCAACATCGCCATGAGCGTTTTGCAGATGCGCCAGAGCAGCTTTGAGACCCACAGCTATGAGGCGGAGATCAAGCGCTCCGATGCCGCCTTCGCCGAATATTACGGCGAATACAAGGAAAAATATCTGCTGCCATAAAGATTATTAATATTGATATAGGAGAATCGACTGTTATGGACGAAAACTGCACCCACGATTGTTCCACCTGCGGCTCGGACTGCGCCTCCCGCCAGAAGCCGGAGAGCATGCAGGAGCCCATGAACCAGTACAGCGACGTAAAGAACGTCATTGCCGTGGTTTCCGGCAAGGGCGGCGTCGGCAAAAGCCTGGTGACCTCCCTGATGGCCTGCAAGATGCGCGCCGGCGGCAGCGACACTGCCATTCTGGACGCCGACATCACCGGCCCCTCCATCCCCAAGGTCTTCGGCCTGGACGACGCGCGGGCCGAGGGCAGCGAGGCCGGGATTCTGCCCAAGGTCAGCCAAAGCGGCATTGAGATGATCAGCGTCAACCTGCTCCTTGAGGACACCGGTGCCCCGGTGGTCTGGCGCGGCCCGGTCATTGCCGGCGTGGTCAAGCAGTTCTGGAGTGAGGTCTGCTGGGGCGATGTGGACTATATGTTCGTGGACATGCCCCCCGGCACCGGCGACGTGCCGCTGACGGTGTTCCAGTCCCTGCCGGTCAAGGGCATCCTCATCGTCACCAGCCCGCAGGAGCTGGTGGGCATGATCGTGGAAAAGGCCGTGCGCATGGCGGAGATGATGAACGTGCCCGTGCTGGGCATCGTGGAGAATATGTCCTACTATGAGTGCCCCGACTGCGGCAAGCGCCACAGCATCTTCGGCGAAAGCCACCTGGAGGAGACCGCGCAGCGCCACGGCATCCGCACCCTGGCCCGCCTGCCCATCGACCCGGCCATCGCCAAGGCCTGCGACGCCGGCAAGATTGAGGAGCTTTCCGCCCCCTGGCTGGACGAGATGGCCGCCGCCATCCGCGAAGCGCTCCCCACGGAATAAAACACGGGCCTGTCACGGACAGCGCATGCCGCGCATTGCGGCTTTTGCGCTGTCCGTTTTTGCATTTTCTGGTGACAAACGCCGCACCAGGCGCTATAATCAAGAAAAAAGTGTCGGAGGGGTTGCCATGGCGACAATCACGGTGCAGGAATACCGCGACCGCGTGCTCGATCAGTGCGAGCGCGTCATCGTCGGGAAGCGGGATGTGATCGAAAAGGTGCTGATCTGCTTTCTCTGCGGCGGCCACATTCTGCTGCAGGACGTGCCGGGCACAGGCAAAACCATGCTGCTGCGCGCCTTCGCCGCCACCGTCGGCGGCAGCTTCAAGCGCGTACAGTTCACGCCGGATCTGCTGCCCAGCGACCTGACTGGCATCAATTTCTACAACCAGAAATCCGGGGAGTTCCAGTTCCGGCCCGGCCCCATCTTCTCCAATCTGGTGCTGGCGGACGAGATCAACCGCGCCACGCCCCGCACGCAGTCCGCGCTTCTGGAGGCGATGGCGGAGCGCCAGGTGACCGTGGACGGCGAGACCCACGCCATGCCCGACCCCTTTCTCATCATGGCCACCCAGAATCCGCTGGAATCCCAGGGCACCTTTCCCCTGCCGGAGGCGCAGACGGACCGCTTTTTCATGCGGCTTTCCCTGGGCTATCTGCAGCGGGAGCAGGAGATGCGCGTTCTCATGGGCGCCGACGCCGGTGAGACCGTCGCCGCCCTCGCCCCACAGGTGACGCCGGAGGACACGCAGCAGATGCGCCGCGCCGTCGCCGCCGTGGCCGTTGCGCCGGAGGTGGCGGGCTATCTGATGGACCTGGTGGCCGCCACGCGCGCCGATACGCGCATCCGCATCGGCGTGTCCACACGCGGCGCGCTGGCCCTTTACAAAGCATCCCAGGCCGCCGCTGCCCTGTCCGGGCGGGACTACGTCATGCCCGAGGACGTCAAGGCCCTTGCGCCGGCGGTGCTGGCCCACCGCATCGTCATGGCCGTGGGCGGCAAAATGAGCGAGAGCGAGGCGCTGATCGGCGAGCTGTGCGCCGCCTGCCCCGTTCCGCTGGAAAAGGCCCGGTAAGAGACATGATCGTTTTCCTCATCGTCATATTGCTGCTGGCCGCGCTGATGGAGTGGCTCTCCCTGCGCGGCGGCGCAGCATGCGCCGATGGGGATTTTTCTCTGTCCAAGACCCGTGCAGAGGCCGATGAGCCCGTGGAGATGACGGTCAGCGCCCGCAACACCGGGCGATTGCCCATCACGTATCTGGCGCTGCGCATCGCCTTTCCCCCCGCCGCAGACCTGCCCGATACCGCCGATGCACGCATGGAACGCTCGCTGCGGGTCGTGACGGAGACCTTTCGCCTCTGGGGCCGCAGCGCCAAGGAGTGCACGCTGCGCTTTCGCATCAGCGCCCGGGGTGTTCATACCCTCAGCGGGCGCGAGCTTGCCCGGGGCGATT
Source organism: Oscillospiraceae bacterium (assembly GCA_015068365.1). Classification (GTDB taxonomy): domain Bacteria; phylum Bacillota; class Clostridia; order Oscillospirales; family Oscillospiraceae; genus SVKR01. The sequence goes on along the minus strand of SVKR01000079.1, from coordinate 9,438 downwards.
TTTTAGGGCTGCGCCTTATCTCCCGGCAGCTGGACCGGCGGCAGGTGCTTTTGGTGTACCCCCGACGGCTGGAAAGCCCCGCTCTCGCGGAGGCGGTGGGCAACGACTGCGGGGCCATGAGCGCCCGGCGCTGGCTGCTGCGCGACCCGGTGCTGACCCTGGGCGTGCGGGAGTACACCGGATCGGAGCCCATGCGCACCATTTCCTGGAGCCAGACCGCACGGCGCGGGGAGCTGATGGTGCGGGAATTTGACTACACCCGCACGCTCAACTGCGCGGTGCTGCTCAGCGTCAGCGGCCTCGGCGCGGACGAGGACGCGCTTTTGGACCGCTGCTGCGGCGCGGCGCGCACCGTCTGCGAAACGCTGATCGCCCACGGGGTGGAGGCCCGGCTTTACACCAACGCCGCCCTGACCGGCTATCGCAGCGAGCCCTGGCGCAGTGCCAGCGCCTCCGCCGGGCGGGAGATGGATCTGCTGGACATCCTGGCGCGGGTGACGTCGGTCCCCTGCTCCGACCAGGTGGTTCTGGCCCGCGCCGCGCTCTCCGGCGCTGACGCGCTGGCCTATCTGCTCATCGTGCCCCACGCCGATGCCGGCGCGGAGGCGGCGATGGCCGCGCTTTCGCGCGGCGGCGGCGCGGGCACACGGCTGATCGCCGTAGATGCGCTGGAGGTGGACTGAGATGGCGGAATTCTATAAGCTGCTCTTTGACCTCTCCCTGTACTGGACGTTCTCCGGCTTCTTTTTGCGTCTCATTGCCCGCCAGGCGTCCTCGGCTGCTGGGTTCCTCACTCTCTGCACCGCGGCGGCGCTGGATGCGCTGCTGCGCGCCCGGCCGCAGATGCCCCGCCTTGTGCGCTATGTCCCGCTGCTGCTTCCGCTGCTGGCGGCGCTGGCGCGGCCCGGCCTTTGGCAATGCCTCCATCTGCTCCCCGCCTGGGCCTATCTCGTTTTTGCCTGCGTTACGGGGCGCATCCACCCGCGCTATGACAGCTTTCGGGAGCAGTTCGGCTTCGGGCTGAAGCTACTGCCGCTGCTTCTGCTCGGCCTGCTGTTTCCGCACGAGCTGAGAGATGCGCTGATCCGGACCGTTCCGTATCTGGTTCTGCTTTTCACCTGCGGCGTCTGCCTGCTGCGGATGCTGCGGGAAGCGCGCCCTGCCGGGTTGCGCCAGGGGCTTTACATGGGGGCATTCGTGCTGCTGTGCGCCGGGCTGACGCTGGGCCGGGCGCCGCAGATGCTGCTGCACGTCGCGGGACTGCTCTACCGCAATGTGCTGGCCCCGCTGATCTTCGTGCTGGCCATCGCGCTGGCCGTGCTGTTCTACGGCTTCTATCTGCTGATGAAATGGCTGGTGGCCCGCGCGCAGGGCAGCGGCGAGCCGCTGCACATCTCGCTGACGGACACGGCGGAAATGCTGGGGCTGGAGGAGCAGTATGCCGCCTATGCCCGTGACCTCACCTGGCTGAAATGGCTGCTGATCGCGCTGGCGGCAGCGGCGGGGGGATTCGTGCTGTACCGGCTCTTCCGCCGCCTGCTGGGTGAGCGCGGCAAACCCGGCGAACCCCTGGCGCACCCCGGCGAAGCCGCCCCGCTGTCATCGGGCGCGCTGCGCGAGAAAGCGCCCGGGCGCATCCGTCCCCGTGATGCGCGCCTGGCCGTGCGCTATTACTTTGCAAAGTTTCTGGCCGAGGCACAAAAGCGCGGCCTTGTCCCGGTCCGGGGCGATACTCTGGCGGAGCTTTGCGCACGCGCCGCCCCGTTCTTCCCCGGCGCGGACGTCGCCGCGCTGGCAGACGTCTATGCCCCGGCCCGCTATCAGCTCTCCAGGCCCGTCACCCAGGCCGACGTGCGCGCCGCGGCAGATGCCTGGAACGCCCTGAAGCACTGCCCCGCCCCGGCTGTCGGCGGCGTTTCGCAAAAAAAGCGAAAAAGCCCTTGACAAACACGGCAAATCATGTATAATACTTGTTGCTGTGTACCGGGATTGTGTAAAGGTAGCACGCCGGACTCTGACTCCGTCTGTGAGGGTTCGAATCCTTCTCCCGGTGCCAAAAAGGACTGGCCATTGGCCAGTCCTTTCTTCTCTTTAACCGACAAAACGTATCAGAAACAGGACGGGATCCCCATGATTTACGACATTGACCGCGACATATACCGCATCGCCGTTCCGCTGGAGGGCAGCCCCCTCGGCACGCTGAACGCCTACTTTTTCCGCGGTCCGGAGGAAGACTACCTCATGGACACCGGCTTCCACACCGCCCAGTGCGAGGATTCCCTGCGCACGGCGCTGCGGGCGCTGGACTATCGCCCGGACAGGCTGAACATCCTCAACACCCACCTGCACATGGACCACACCGGGCTCAACCACGTCTTTGTGGGCAAGCTTGGGCGCATCTACATCAGCGGCGTGGACCTTGACCGGATGCAGCGCCACTACCGCAAGGACGGCTACCGCCGCGGCACCCGCGATCTGCGCGAGGGCGCGGACCAGGCGGAGTTTGAGACCATGCTGCTCAACGGGCCGGAGAAAAACAGCGCCGACCGCTTCGCCTTTGACGCCGGGCGCTATGTCCCGCTGGCGGACGGGCAGCGCCTCGACCTGGGCCCCTGCACCTTACAGACCGTGCTGGTGCCGGGCCACACGCCGGGCAACGCCATGTTCTATGTGCCGGAGAAAAAGCTGATGTTCACCGGGGACCACGTGCTGTTCGACATCACGCCCAACATCACCTTCTGGCCGGAATACGACAACGCGCTCCAGCGCTATCTGGAGAGCCTTGAGCGGGCAAAACGCTTCGACGTGGCCCTTGCGCTGCCGGGGCACCGGGGCAGCGGGGATTACCGCGCGCGCATTGACCGCATCCTGCTGCATCACGAACACCGCCTGGCCGAGATCGAGACCATCGTGGGCAATGAACCGGGCCTCACGGCCTATGAGATCACCCGGCGGATGCGCTGGCGCATCCATCTGGATGAAAACGGGCGCTTCCCCCCTGCCCAGCTCTGGTTCGCCGCCGGAGAGTGCATGGCCCACCTGGACAAGCTGGTGGCGGACGGGCGGATGTGCCGCGTGGAGGGCGAGCCCTACGTCACCTATCACCTGCCCTGAGATAGAGAAGCAGACACCTCTGCCGTGGGAAGCGGCAGAGGTGTCTGTCGTTTTTATTTGCCCGGTGATTTGGCGCCGTGGCAGCCCTGACAGGCGCCGCAGGCACCGCAGTTGCCGCCGCAGCTTTTGCGTCCCCGCTTTTTGTCCCACCACAGGACTGAAACAGCGGCGGCAACCAGGAGGAGGAGTCCGAGCGAAATGAGAATCGTACCCAAATTCTCAGTGAACCATTGCACAATCATGGATCATACCTTCAGCTTTTCGGTCAGCCGCGTGGATTCGCTGTAGCGGCGGAAGAAGAGCATGTAGACGATCAGAACAAGGAAAGCGATGGCGAAGATGAGACCGATGACATTGGTCTCGCCGGTGAACAGGCGGCCGAACTGGTTGATCATCAGCGCGACGACATAGGCAAAGCCGCACTGCCAGCCGATGGCGAACCAGGTCCACTTGGCGTTGTTCATCTCCCGCTTGATCGCGCCGATGGCGGCAAAGCAGGGAGCGCACAGCAGGTTGAACACCAGGAAGCTGAAGCCGCTGACCGGAGTGAAGGCGCTGGCCAGGTTCTGATACACCGTGCCGTCGCCGCCGCCGTAGAGGATGCCCATGGTGCCGACGATGTTCTCCTTGGCCACGAGGCCGGTGATGGAGGCCACGGCGGCCTGCCAGGTGCCCCAGCCGAGGGGCGCGAAGATCCAGGCGATGGCGCCGCCGATGGCGGCCAGGATGCTCATGTCCAGCTCATCCTCGGAGAGCATGCGGAACGTGCCGTCCACCACGCCGAAGTAGCTGGTGAACCAGACCACGATGGTAGAGAGCAGGATGATGGTTCCGGCCTTTTTGATAAAGGACCAGCCGCGCTCCCACATGCTGCGCAGCACGTTGCCCAGCGTGGGCCAGTGGTAGGCCGGCAGCTCCATGACAAAGGGGGCGGGCTCGCCGGCGAACATCTTCGTCTTTTTCAGGATGACGCCGGAGATGATGATGGCGGCCATGCCGATGAAGTAAGCGCCGGTGGAGACCCAGGCGCTGCCGCCGAAGATGGCGCCGGCGATCATGGCGATGAACGGCACCTTTGCCCCGCAGGGGATGAAGGTGGTGGTCATGATGGTCATGCGCCGGTCGCGCTCATTTTCAATGGTGCGGCTGGCCATGATGCCCGGCACGCCGCAGCCCACGCCGATGAGCATGGGGATGAAGCTCTTGCCGCTGAGGCCGAAGCGGCGGAACACACGGTCCAGAACGAAGGCGATACGCGCCATATAGCCGCAGGCCTCCAGGAAGGCCAGCATCAGAAACAGCACCAGCATCTGCGGCACAAAGCCCAGTACCGCGCCGACGCCGGCCACGATGCCGTCCAGGATGAGGCCGGAGAGCCATTCGGCAGCGCCGGCTTTCTCCAGCAGATTGCCGATCAGCGCCGGGATGCCCGGCACCCACACGCCGTAATCCGCCGGGTCAGGCTCGTCAAAGCCGTTCTCCGCCAGGTATTCCACGCCTTCCTTGTAGGAAACGCCCAGCACGTCGTCCCCGGCGTCCTCGGGCACCGCGTCGAAGTAGACCGTCACGTCCTCGGTGGCCAGGGTCTCCTCGTCCTCGACGGTCAGCGTCGCCGTGCCGGAGGCGGAGAGGGCGCGCATCTCGGCGATGGCGGCGTCAGCGTCGAAGTCCTCTGCCTCGGTGTCCAGCTCATAGAAGGCTTCCACTGCGCTGCGGGCGTCGCCGTATTCTTCGGCGGCCTCTTCATAGGCGCTGCCGCCGATGCCGAACAGGTGGAAGCCGTCGCCGAACAGTCCGTCGTTGGCCCAGTCCGTTGCCGGGGCGCCCACGGCCACCATGGCGATCCAGTAGACCAGGAACATGACCACCGCAAAGATGGGCAGGCCAAGCCAGCGGTTGGTGACGATCTTGTCGATCTTATCCGACGTGGACAGCGCGCCCGCGCCTTTTTTCTTGTAGCAGGCCTTGCAGACGCTGCTGATGTAAACATAGCGCTCGTTGGTGATGATGCTCTCGGCGTCATCCTCCAGCTCCGCTTCCGCGGCGGCGATGTCCGCCTCGATGTGCTGGCGGGTCTGTTCGGGGATGGAGAGCTTCTCCAGAATCCGCTCGTCCCGCTCGAACACCTTGATGGCGTACCAGCGCTGCTGCTCCTCCGGCATGCTGTGCACCGCCGCTTCCTCGATGTGGGCGATGGCGTGCTCTACCGGGCCGGAGAAGGTGTGCTGCGGCACGGTTTTACCGCCCTGGGCCGCGGCGATGGCGGCCTCTGCCGCCTCCATGACGCCGGTGCCCTTCAGCGCGGAGATCTCGACGATCTTGCAGCCCAGCTGGCGGGACAGCTCCTTGATGTTGATCTGGTCCCCGTTTTTCTTCACCACGTCCATCATGTTGACGGCGACGACCACAGGGATGCCAAGCTCCGTCAGCTGCGTGGTCAGATAGAGGTTGCGCTCCAGGTTCGTGCCGTCAATGATGTTGAGGATGGCGTCCGGGCGCTCCCCGATGAGGTAATTGCGGGCCACCACCTCTTCCAGCGTGTAAGGTGACAGCGAATAGATGCCCGGCAGGTCCGTGATGGTGACGCCGTCGTGCTTTTTCAGACGGCCTTCCTTTTTCTCCACCGTGACGCCGGGCCAGTTACCGACAAATTGATTGGAGCCGGTCAGCGCGTTGAACAGCGTTGTCTTGCCGCTGTTGGGGTTGCCGGCCAATGCGATGCGTATGTCCATTCCTCTTTCCTTTCCCAGAATTAGTTAGTTTCGGCTAACCATACTGCAATAAAAATAGGGGTCGATGCGTCAATTCGCTTTATTCCACCTCGATCATCGCGGCATCCGCCTTGCGGATGGAAAGCTCATAATTGCGCACCGTGACCTCGATCGGGTCGCCAAGGGGCGCCACCTTGCGCACATAGACCTCCACGCCCTTGGTGATGCCCATGTCCATGATGCGGCGGCGCACCGCGCCCTCACCATGGAGACGGACGACCTTCGCGCTCTGGCCGATGGCTGTTTCCCGCAGCGTTTTCATCGTATATCCTCCTCAAATCATGATTTTTCGGGCCATCTCGTCGTTGAGGGCCACACGGGCTTCCTTGACCTGGACGATGACATTCCCGCCCAGGACATTGACAAGGCGCACCGTTCCGCCCACCACAAAGCCGAGATTTTCCAAATGGCGCTTCACTTCCGTGGACCCGCCGATCTTGCGGATAATGTTCTCTTCCCCCGGCTGCGCCAGATTCAGCGGCATCATATCTGCCTCCCAAACAATGCATTTGGACGTTACCCACGGGCAACGTTCTTGTGTCATTATAGTTAGCTTTTGCTAACTTGTCAAGAGATAATTTTCTTTCCTTGACAATTTAGCGAACGAAAGGTATTATGGGTGATATAGGTAAGGGGGTATTCCTCATGCACGAATCGGGAGAAATGTATCTGGAGACGATCCTCATCCTTGGCATCAAGCGAAACATGGTCCGGGCAGTGGATGTTGCGGAGGAAATGCGCATCTCAAAGGCCTCCGTCAGCCGCGCTTTGGGTCGGTTGAAGGATGAGCAATGCATCATCGTTGACGGCAACGGCCACATCGCCTTCACGCAGAAGGGGCGGAGCATCGCGGAAAAAATCTATGAGCGCCATCAGGTACTGACCGAAATCCTTATGGCGCTGGGCGTTGACCGGGAGACCGCAACGGCTGACGCCTGCAAAATGGAGCACGACATCTCCGACGCCACCTTTGATGCCATGAAGCAGCATCTGAAGCTGAAAAAAACCTGATCGCAAACCGGATACAAAAAAGCCGCTCTGGTCCAGAGCGGCTTTTTTATATCTTTGAACGCTGTCACAGGGTCTTGAAATAGCGCACGGCGGATTCAAACATCCGGAGGTCATAGTTGCCGGGCACGTTGCGATAAAGCCCGGCGCCCACGCGCTCGCTGTGGCCCATCTTGCCGAAGACGCGGCCGTCCGGGCTGGTGATGCCCTCCACGGCGAAGGCCGAGCCGTTGGGGTTGAAATGCACGTCCGCGCTGGCGCAATCGGCAAAGTCCACATACTGGGTGGCGATCTGCCCCTGCTCGGCAAGACGGCGGATCAGCCCTTCCTCCGCCAAAAAGCGCCCTTCCCCGTGGGAGATGGGGACGCTGATCACATCGCCCACCTGCACCAGAGACAGCCAGGGCGACAGCGTGGAGGCCACACGGGTGCGCACGATGCGGCTTTGATGGCGGGCGATGGTGTTGAAGGTCAGCGTCGGCATGGTCTCGTCCGTGTCGATGATCTTGCCATAAGGCACCAGACCCAGCTTGATGAGGGCCTGGAAGCCGTTGCAGATGCCGCACATCAGCCCGCCCCGGTCATCCAGAAGGGCCGTGACGGCCTCCTTGACCGCAGCGGAGCGGAAAAACGCGGTGATGAACTTGCCGCTGCCGTCGGGCTCGTCGCCGCCGGAGAAGCCGCCGGGGATGAACACCATCTGGGCGCTGCGCAGCTTTTCGGCAAACTGCTCCACGCTGCGGGCGATGCCCTCCGCGCTGCGGTTGCGGATGACGACGATCTCCGGCTCGGCGCCGGCGTCGGCCATGGCGCGGGCGCTGTCGTATTCGCAGTTGGTGCCCGGGAAGGCGGGGATGAGCACCTTCGGCCTTGCGCAGGCCACCGCCGGGGCGGTGACACGGGTGGCGCCGGTGTAGGAGAAGGTCTCCATCGGAGTGTCAACGTCGGGGATGTTGCAGGCGTAAACCGGCTCCAGCTTCCCTTCGTACTCCGCCAGAAGCGCGCTGAGTGAAACGGAGGCATCGCCCAGAGAGAGGCTTGCGTCGTCCGTGGTCTCGCCCAGGACTTCAAATTCGCCGCTCTCCCCTGCCAGCTCCAGCAGGAATGCGCCGTAATCGTAAGCAAAGAGGTCTTCCACCCGGCAGCTGTCAGCAAAGCGGAAGCCGATGCCGTTGCCGAAGGCCATCTTCATGACCGCCTCGGCCACGCCGCCGAAGCCGGGCGTGTAGCAGGCAAGCGCTTTTCCGCTGCGCAAAAGGGCGGTGACGGTTTCAAACACCTTCAGAAGCGAGGGGATGGACGGCAGACCGTCGGCATCCTTTTCCGGGGCGATGCGCACCAGCTTGTGCCCGGGGGCCTTGAATTCCGGCGAGACGATGTCGCCGCAGCGGGCCGTGGTAACGGCAAAGGACACCAGCGTGGGCGGAACATCGAGGTTTTCAAAGGAGCCGGACATACTGTCCTTGCCGCCGATGGCGGCGACGCCCAGGCGTTTTTGCGCCTCAAAAGCGCCCAAAAGCGCGCTGAAGGGCTTGCCCCAGCGCTGCGCGTCCCGGCCCAGCTTCTCAAAATACTCCTGGAAGGTCAGATAAACGTCCCGATACTCCGCGCCGGTGGCGATGAGCTTGCAGACCGACTCCACCACGGCGAGGAAGGCGCCGTGGTAGGGGCTCTGCTCCGTCAGATAGGGGTTGTAGCCCCAGCTCATCAGCGAGCAGTCCTCGGTGTGGCCATGCTCCAGGGAGATTTTCTGCACCATGGCCTGAATGGGCGTATGCTGCATCGCGCCGCCGAAGGGCATCAGCACCGTTCCGGCTCCGATGGTGGAGTCAAAGCGCTCGCTCAGCCCGCGGCGGGAGCAGCAGTTGAGGTCGGTGGCCATGGCCTTGTATTCAGCGGCAAAGCCGCCGCTGACGCGGCGGGGCGTGATCCCCGGGGCGGCAGCGCGGACGGAGATGTGCTTCTCCGCGCCGTTGGTGTCCAGGAAATCGCGGCTGACATCCACGATGACCTTGCCGTTCCAGCGCATGGTGAGGCGGCGCTGCGCCTTCACCTTCGCCACGGGGCAGGCGCTCAGGTTCTCTTTTTCCGCCAGGGCGAGGAAGGCGTCCACGTCCTCCGCCGCCACGACGACGGCCATGCGCTCCTGGCTTTCGCTGATGGCAAGCTCGGTGCCGTCCAGGCCCTCATATTTCTTCGGCACGGCGTTTAAGTCGATGTCCAGGCCGTCGGCCAGCTCGCCGATGGCGACGGACACGCCGCCCGCGCCGAAATCGTGGCAGCGCTTGATCATGCGGCAGGCTTCGGCGGAGCGGAACAGGCGCTGGAGCTTGCGCTCCTCCGGCGCGTTGCCCTTCTGCACCTCTGCCCCGCAGGTCTCCACGGAGTGGGCGTTATGGGCCTTGCTGGAGCCGGTGGCGCCGCCGATGCCGTCCCGGCCCGTGCCGCCGCCCAGCAAAATCACCACATCCCCGCTCACCGGGGTCTCCCGGCGGACATTGGCCGCCGGCGTCGCGGCGATGACCGCGCCGATCTCCATGCGCTT
>SVKR01000078.1 GCA_015068365.1 Oscillospiraceae bacterium | reverse complement strand
GGCGGCGGCGCTGTGGCCGGGTTCGGAAAAACATCATAACAGAAGGAGAACGATACCATGGACGAGAACAAGGCCTTCGATTATATCCCCAAGCTGACCCTGGACCCCAGCGCCGCGGCAGCCGCCGTGCAGGAGGCCCCGGCGGAGGTGATCGCGCAGGCGGAAAAGGAAGTGGTCTCCGAGCGCCCGGAGCTGGAAAAGCTCTCTGAGGCGGAGCAGGCCGCGGTGCGCGAGTTTGCCAAGCAGATCGACGTGACCAACACCAACCAGGTTCTGGCCTACGGCGCCGCCGCCCAGACCAACATCTCCGACTTCTCCAGCGCCGCGCTGGGCAATGTCCGCACCAAGGACCTCGGCCAGGTCGGCGGTATGCTCTCCGACCTTGTGGTGGAGCTGAAGGGGCTGAACTTCACCCCGGAGGAGAAAAAGGGCCTGAAGGGCCTTTTCAAGAAAACGGCCAACAACATCGCCGCCATGAAGGCCCAGTTTGACAAGGCCGAGGTGAACGTGGACAAGATCACCGCCGAGCTGGAGAAGCACGAGCGCACCCTGCTCAAGGACATCGCCACCATGGACAAGATGTACGACATGAACCAGGCCTATTTCAAGGAGCTGACCATGTACATTTTGGCCGGGCAGATCAAGTGCAAGGAGCTGCGGGAGGTGGACCTGCCCGCGCTGCAGAAGAAGGCGATGGAGACCGGCCTGCCGGAGGACGCCCAGGCCGCCAACGACTTTGCCAATATGATCGGCCGCTTTGAAAAGCGCATCCACGACCTGGAGCTGACGCGCATCATCTCCCTGCAGATGAGCCCGCAGATCCGTCTGATCCAGAATAACGACAGCCTGATAGCCGAGAAGATCCAGACCAGCATCGTCAACACCATCCCCCTGTGGAAGAGCCAGATGGTGCTGGCCCTGTCCATGGAGCACAGCAAGCAGGCCATGGAGGCCCAGCGTGAGGTCTCCGACGTCACGAACGAGCTGCTGAAGAAAAACGCCGAGATGCTCCACCAGGGCAGCATCGACGTCGCGAAGGAGAGCGAGCGCGGCATCGTGGAGCTGGAGACGCTCAAGCACACCAACCAGGAGCTCATCAACACCCTGGAGGAGGTCCGCCAGATCCAGGAGGAGGGCCGCCAGCGCCGCGCCGAGGCGGAGGCCGAGCTTGGCCGCCTGGAGGGCGAGCTGAAGCAGAAGCTGCTGGAGATCAAGGGCTGAAAAAGCGCCATACGACCGTTGGCACAGGGCTGCCAAAAGCGCAGCCCTGTGCCAATCGCGCAATTGGGGCTGCCGGCGGCCGATGTTCCCGGCAGCCCCTATCTGAAAGCGGATCAGCGCGCGCATCCGCTGCACTAATCTATGCCCGGACCCATCGCTTTGCCCCGCGCCGCGCCGCGCGCCGAAAGCGGCAAAGCCGGGCAAACTAACGTCATTCGGAGGCAAAAATGACACTGAAGATCGCCCCTTCCATTCTTTCCGCTGATTTTGTGAATCTGCAAAGCGAATGTGCCGACGCCGTCCGCGGCGGCGCGGACTGGCTGCACCTGGACGTGATGGACGGACTGTTCGTGCCGAACATCACCATCGGCATCCCGGTGGTCAAGTCCCTTCGCGCGGCGACGGACGCCTTTCTGGACGTGCATCTGATGATCGACCGGCCCCAGCGCTATGTGGAGGAATTCTGCCGCGCCGGCGCCGATCTGGTGACCTTCCATGTGGAGGCCGCCCAGCCGCAGGATGTGCTCGCGGCGCTGCGGGCCGTGCTGGAGCAGGGGAAGAAGGTGGGCCTTTCCGTCAAGCCGCAGACCCCCGCGACGGTGCTTTTGCCCTATCTCGACCTGGTGGACCTGGTGCTGGTCATGACCGTGGAGCCCGGCTTCGGCGGGCAGAAATTCATGGAAGACCAGCTGCCGAAGATCCGCCAGGTGCGCGCCATGCTCGATGAGCTGAACCCAGACTGCGACATTGAGGTGGACGGCGGCATTGACCCGTACACTGCCCCGCTGGTGAAGCAGGCCGGGGCCAACGTGCTGGTGGCGGGCAGCGCGGTGTTCGGAAAAGCGGACCGCGCCGCGGCCATCGCCGCGCTGCGGCAGGCGTAACCACGTCAGAGAGGTGACGGAACATGGCTTCTCTCTTTCCACCCAGCTTTCAGGAGCTGATCGACGGCTTTGCCGCGCTGCCGGGCATCGGGCGAAAAAGCGCCCAGCGCCTGGCCTTTCACGTGCTGTCCCTCCCGGCGGGGGAGGCGGAGGCGCTTGCGTCCTCGATCCTGGCCGCGCGCAAAAGCGTCCACGCCTGCCCGGTCTGCCAGAACCTGACGGACAGTGACCTGTGCCCCATCTGCGCCAATGACCGGCGCGACAAGCGCCTCATCTGCGTGGTGGCCGAGCCGCGGGACGTGGCCTCCATCGAGCGCGGGCATGAGTTCCAGGGCGTCTACCACGTGCTCCACGGGGTCTTAAGCCCCATGAACCACGTCGGCCCGGACGACATCCGCATCCGCGAGCTGATCGAGCGCGTCGGCGCCGGGGACGTCAGCGAGGTCATCATGGCCACCAACCCCGACACCGAGGGCGACACCACGGCCATGTACATCTCCCGCTTATTAAAACCCTTCGGCGTGAAGGTCACCCGCCTGGCCTACGGCATCCCGGTGGGCAGCAACCTGGAATTTGCCGACGACGCGACGCTCCTCCGGGCCATGGAGGGCCGCCGCGAGATGTAATATTGCACGAAAATCATACCACAGATTTGACATTTTGCTGAATCTGTGGTATGATTTGTCTATGTTGGTTATACTGGACTAGAGAGATGTTAAGTTCTCTCTTTCCATGGAGAACCGAACTGAGATCATAGAGCGCAGCGCTTGGCTGGCTGCGTTTCCCGTGAGCCGGGGCCGGAAGGGCGACCGTAGCGGGAAACGCGGGCGAGCCTTGCCGCGCTGCACGGAAAATAGAAGGAGTATCTATGTCACCCAAACAAAGCAGCAAAACCAAAGAAGCGGCCAAGGAAAGCACGCTGGAGCAGGCCATCAGCAAGGCCGTCGGGCGGGCGGCGTCCGCACGCTCCGGCGCCAAAAGCGCCGCCGCCGCCCCGGCAAAGGCCGAAAAGCGCCGCGCCGCCGCCGCAAAGACCGAAGAAAAGCCCGCCGCCAAGGCAGCGCCGAAGCGCCAGAGCAAGTCCGGCGAGAAGCGCCAGAGCAGCCCCGCCCCGAAGCAGGAGCCCAAGGCGCCGGATAAGCGCCGGAGCGCCCCCACGGTGGCCGACGCCGTCCTCACCGCGGCGGACGCGGTGGGCGCGGCGGTGAAGGCCGCGGAGAAAAGCGGGAAAAAGGGCCGGGGCAAGGGCAAATCCGCCCCCGCTGCCAAGCTGAAGATCATCCCCCTGGGCGGCCTGGGCGAGATCGGCAAGAACCTGACCGTCTATGAGTACGACAAGGACATCATCGTCGTGGACTGCGGCATGGGCTTCCCGGACGACGACATGTACGGCGTGGACGTGGTGATCCCCGACATCACCTACCTGGAGGAAAACGCCGGGCGCATCCGCGGCATCTTCCTCACCCACGGGCATGAGGACCACATCGGCGCCATCCCCTACGTCCTGCGGAAGATCAACCCGCCGATCTACGCCACCCGGCTGACCGCGGGGCTGGTGAAGATCAAGCTGGAGGAGCACCATCTGCTCAAGCAGGCCCAGATCCAGACCGTGGAGGCCGGCATGACCATCAAGGCCGGGGTCTTCAGCGTGGAGTTCATCCACATCAACCACTCCATCGCCGACGCGGTGGCCTTTGCCATCCGCACGCCGCTGGGCACCGTGATCCACACCGGCGACTTCAAGATCGACGTCACCCCGGTGACGGGCACCATGGCGGACCTGGCCCGGCTGGGCCAGCTGGGCAACGAGGGCGTGCTGGCCCTGCTGCCGGACTCCACCAACGTGGAAAAGCCCGGCCACAGCGAGAGCGAGAGCAAGGTGGGCGCGCGCTTTGACGAGCTGTTCAAGGACTGTGACAAGCGCATCATCGTCACCACCTTTGCCTCCAACGTGGACCGCATCCAGCAGATCATCAACTACGCCGCCAAATACGGCCGCAAGGTGGGCATCACCGGGCGCAGCATGGAGAACATCATGCGCGTTTCCACGGAGCTGGGCTACATGAAGGTGCCGGAGGACGTGCTGGTCAGCATGGACAAGATCAAGTCCGTGCCGAAGAACAAGACCGTCATCATCACCACCGGCAGCCAGGGCGAGGAGATGAGCGCGCTGCACCGCATGGCCTTCTCCGAACACAAGCAGGTGGACATCGACGCCGGCGACCGGGTCATCATCTCCGCCTCCGCCATCCCCGGCAACGAGCTGACCATCACCCGCGTCATTGACGAGCTGTTCGCCAAGGGCGCCGAGGTCATCTATAACCGCATCGCTAATCTCCACGTCTCCGGCCACGCCTGCCGGGAGGATCTGAAGATGATGATCGCGCTGACCAAGCCAAAGTTCTTCATCCCCCTCCACGGCGAGACCCGCATGCTGCACCAGCACGCGCACCTGGCGAAGGACATGGGCATCGACCCGGCCAACATCGTCGTCAGCGGCATCGGCCACGTCATCGAGCTGACCGCCGACTCCATCCGCGAGACCGGCGAGGTGACGGCGGGCCGCATCCTGGTGGACGGCAGCGGCGTCGGCGAGGTGGGCAGCGTCGTGCTGCACGACCGCAAGCATCTGGCCGACGAGGGCATGATCGTCATTATCATGACCATGTCCGGCGAGGACGGCACCATGGTCTCCTCCCCGGAGATCATCACCCGCGGCTTCGTCTACCTCAAGGAATCCGAGGATCTGATGGAGGAGATGAAGCGCGTGGTGCACGAGAGCATCGTAAGCTGCGAGAACCAGCGCATCACCGACTGGAGCAGCATCAAGAGCAAGGTCAAGAGCAACCTGTCCGGCTATCTGTACAAGACCACCCGGCGCAGCCCCATGATCCTGCCGGTCATCATCGAAGTCTGAGGAGGCAAACAATATGCCCATCCCGCTTTTTGACTCCCACAGCGACACCGTCCATGTGGCCCGCGCCCGCGGACGGCGCCTGCGGGAGAACGACATGCAGCTGGACCTGCTGCGCTCCGCCGCGTTCAGCCCGCGGGGCCAGGTCTTCTCCATCTGGGGCGAGCCGCGGCGCGACGGCCCCATGTTCGACGCCGTGATCGACTACTGGCAGCGCGAGCTGGCGGAAAACGGCGATCTGCTGGCCCACTGCCGCACCGCTGCCGACATCCGCTCGGCCCAGGCAGAGGGGAAGTGCGCCGCGCTTCTGTCCATCGAGGGGGCCGAGCAGATCGAGTGCAGCATCGATAAGCTGCACACGGCCTACGACAAGGGCGTGCGGGTGATCCACCTGTGCTGGAACTATGACAACGTCCTCACCGGCTCCGCCACCGAGGGGCAGGGGGGACTGACCGCGGCCGGGCGCACTTTCGCGCAGGAGGCGCTGCGCCTCGGCATGGTGATCGACCTGTCCCACATCTCCGAGCGCGCCTTCTGGGACGTGCTGGAGCTGACGGACCGGCCAGTCCTCGCCGGCCACTCCGACGCCGCCGGCGTTTTCGCCCACCCCCGCAATCTGACGGACGAACAGTTCACCGCCCTGGCGGCACGCGGCGGCGTGGCCGGGCTGAACCTCAGCCCCCGCTTCCTAGGCCACGGGCGCGACATCGACGCCGTGGTGGCCCACGCCGAGCATTTCCTGTCCCTGGGCGGGGAAAAGGCCGTCTGCCTGGGCACGGACCTGGACGGCGTGGCCGAGCTGCCCGCCGGGCTCACCGGCATCCAGGACTTCGGGAAGCTCTATGAGGCCATGCTCCGCAAAAACTGGACCGAGGCGCAGGTGCAGGACATTTTCTTCGGCAACCTGAACGCCTTTTGGGAGCGCGCGCTGTGAACATACAGATTTTCGGGAAAAACAAGTGCTTCGACACCAAAAAGGCCGAGCGCTGGTTCAAGGAACGCCGCATCAAATACCAGTTCGTGGATCTGGGGCGCTACGGCATGAGCCGCCGCGAGCTGGAAAGCGTCCGCGCCGCCGTGGGGCTGGACGCCATGCTGGACGAAAAAGACCCGGACGCGCCGCTGGTGCAGTACCTTGCCTCCAACGAGGCCAGGCTGGAAAAGCTCTTTGACTGCCCCTGGCTCATCAAAACCCCCGTCGTCCGCAACGGCAGGCAGGCCACCGTGGGCTACTGCCCGGACGTCTGGAAGACCTGGGAATAAGACCAAACCCATACGCAAACGGCGCAGCCTCTCCGGAGACTGCGCCGATTCTTTTCGCTTTGCTGTCACTTTTTTCGTCCGATTCCGTCTATCAGGGTGAAAACGTTTTCGGAAAGGAGGCGCGGGGATGAACGATGACGCGCTGCTGTCGCTCTTTTTCCAGCGGGAAGAGCGCGCGCTGAGCGAGACCGGACAGGCGCACGGAACAGCCTGCCGCGCCATAGCGTACCGCCTGCTGGGCAGCGCGGAGGACGCGGAGGAATGCTGGAGCGACGCGCTTTTCAAGGCCTGGAACGCGATCCCGCCGGAACGCCCGCTGCATTTCCGCGCGTATCTCCTGAAGCTGACCCGCGCCGCGGCGATCGACCGTCTGCGGGCGGAGACGGCGGAAAAGCGCGGCGGCGGGGAATACCCGCTGATCTTGGACGAGCTGGCCGAGTGCATCCCCGGCGTGGAACGCCCGGAGACCGCCGCGGAGACGAGGGCGCTGGGCGAGGCGGTCAGCCGCTTTCTCCGCACGCTCCCGGCGCGGGAGCGGGAGATCTTTGTCCGCCGCTGCTTTTACGGCGAGCGCGAGGGGGAGATCGCCGCGCGCCTCGGGATGCGGGAAAACAGCGTGGCGGTCTCGCTCCGCCGCACCCGGCAAAAGCTGCGCGCGGCTTTGGAAAAGGAGGAATGGATCCCATGACAAGAGAACAGCTTTTTGACAGCCTGCAATATCTGGATGACGCGCTGATCGCGGTCGGCGAAGAACAGGCGGGCCAGCCCCGCGTCTGGCGGCGCTGGGGCAGCCTGGCGGCCTGTCTCGTCCTGCTGGCGGGGGCGGTGACCTTTGCCGTCCGCGCACCGAGGGGCGGGAGCGCCGCGATGCCCGCCGCCGGGGGACAGGAGGACGCAACCCAGACGGAGCGCCCGATCCAGCCCGGCGGCGTGCCCGGCCCTGCCGCGGAGGCAGAGGCCCCGGCGCCGGCGAGCCTCGCCTGGATCGACATCGACAGCGCCGCATCGGAGGCGGGGGACTGGGCGCTGAAGCAGGGCGTCTGCATGGTCGGGGAGAGGCTGACCGCGGCGCAGTGCGCAGCGTGCATGCCGGAGATCCTTCTGGAATGGATGGCAAACGCCGAGGGCTTCGCGACCTATCTGCTCGGCGACGGCAGCGGCGGCCTGGTGAATGTGGAGCTGAGGGTGACGAACCCGGAATGGGGCGGCACGACCACGATCCGCATCCGGGACAGGGACGCGTGGCAGGTGCCCGTCTGCGGCGTGGGCCTGCAGGAAAACGAGCGCGCCGCGACGCTCAACGGCCTGGAATACCGCGCTTACCGCTATGCGTATTTCTACGGCGAGGGCGATCCGAAGGAGAATCCCCCGGCACCCTGGGTGGAGCTGAGCGTCTGCTTTGAAAAGGAAAACCTGGAATACACGATGGTTTCCAGCGTCCCGGCCGCGGAGGCCGAGCGCGCCGCCGCCGATCTGCGCGACCTGCTCCTGGCCTATGCCGGCACGCACACCGTCCCCGATCTGAACAGCTACCGATGCGGGGTCTATGTGCACCGGGACGAGCG
>SVKR01000005.1 GCA_015068365.1 Oscillospiraceae bacterium | reverse complement strand
GAGACCCAACTGGCCCGTCTGTTGGGTAACTCCCCCCTGCAGGTGGAGATGGAGTTCATCCACACCAAGTCCCACGTGTCCAAGAACACCTCCGCCGAGCATCTGTTCACCTTCTACAAGACCTTTGAGGACGTGCAGGAGAACCACTACGACGGTCTGATCATCACCGGCGCGCCGGTGGAGCAGATGCCCTTTGAGGAGGTGGAATACTGGGACGAGCTGTGCCAGATCATGGAGTGGAGCAAGGACCACGTCCACAGCACCTTCCACATCTGCTGGGGCGCCCAGGCCGCGCTTTACTACCACTACGGCATCCCCAAGTATGACCTGCCGGAGAAGCTGTTCGGCGTGTTCCCCCATGTGGTGGAGCGGCGCAGCAACATCCTCATGCGCGGCTTTGACGACGTGTTCATGGTCCCCCACTCCCGCCACACCACCATCCGCCGCGAGGACGTGGAGGCCTGCCCGCAACTGAAGATCCTCGCCTCCAGCCCGGAGGCCGGGGTCTACGCCATCGCCACCGAGGGCGGCAGGCAGGTGTTCATCACCGGCCACAGCGAATATGACGCGGACACGCTGGAGAAGGAATACCGCCGCGACCGCGACGCCGGGCTGCCCATCCATGTGCCCTGGAACTATTACCCGGGCGACGACGACACCCAGCCCCCCCTGGTGCGCTGGCGCAGCCACGCCAATCTGCTGTACCAGAACTGGCTGAACTACTTTGTCTACCAGACCACGCCCTACGACCTCTCGGCCATCAAGCCAGTGGACCTGGGCAAAGCGGAAATCTGATGATAAACATAGTCAAAGCCTCCGGCTTTTTCATTGCCGGAGGCTTTGACTATGTTCGGGCGTTTTCTCAGTGCACCAGACGGCGCACGTCCTCCACGAGCCCCATGACCATCACGTGCTCGTCCGCCTTGAAAACGTGGTCCGCGCCGGGCATGGGCTGGATCACCCCGCCGGTTTTCAGACCCAGGATGTTGAGGTGGTACTTGCTGCGGACGGAGAGCTCCAGGATGCTCTTCCCCACCCAGCGGTCCGGCACCTTGAGCTCATAGATGGAATACTCTGCCGTCATGGGGATGCAGTCGAAGATGTCATCAGAGCTCTCGCTGACCGCGATGGAGACCGCCGCCTCCATCTCCGGATAGATTACAAAGTCCGCGCCGTTGCGCAGCAGAAACTTCTTATGGATGTCGTCGTTTGCCTTGCAGATGACCTTCCGCGCGCCCAGCTCCTTCAGCAGGCTCGTGATCTGCAGGCTGTTTTTGAAATCGCTGCTGACGCAGACAAAGCAGGCGTCGAAGTTCGGAATGCCGAAGGAGCGCAAAACCTCCTCGTTTGTGCAGTCGCCCACCTTGGCACTGACTACGAGGCTCAGCACGTCCTCCACCGCCTCTGCCACGGCGTCCACCGCCATGACCTCGCAGCGCTGCTTTGCAAGCTCACGGCAGAGATGGTGGCCGAAAGTCCCCATCCCGATGATCAGAAATGATTTCTTAGCCATATTCTTCCCTCTCTCAACCGATGGTTAAATCTTCTGTCGGATACGTCACGGCAGGTCTGGCGCGCCGCTCCACAAACGCCATGGCGAAGGAAACGCTGCCCACGCGCCCGGCAAACATCAAGACCGCAATGGTCAGGGCGGAAACTGTACTGAGGTCTCTCGTAATCCCCGTGGTCATGCCCACGGTGCCGATGGCGGAAAAGCATTCAAACAAAACGTCCGTCAGCGGAAGCCCCTGCCCGCCGCAGAGGATCAGCGTCCCCAGCAGCGCGAAGCCCAGGTTGATAACCACAACGGATACCGCCTTGTGCAGCACGCCGTCCGGGATCCGCCGGCCCAGCACCACGGGGCTTGCGCGATTCGTCGCGGCGCCGGCTGCCATCACAAGGATGACGGCGAAGGTCGTCGTCTTGACGCCGCCCGCCGTGGAGCCGGGGCTGCCGCCCACAAACATCAGCAAAATCGTCACGAACTTGCCGCCGTCCGACATGGCGCCGGTGTCCACAGTGTTGAAGCCCGCGGTCCTCGCCGTCACGGAGCCGAACAGCGAGGTCAAAAACTGCTTCCCCGCCGGCAGCCCCGCCGCCGTCGCATTGCGTTCCATCAGCCAGATCAGCAGCGTCCCGCCCAGGAGCAGCACCGCGCTGGTCACCAGCACCAATCGCGTCTGGAAGCGGTAACGGCGGATGTGCAGCCCGTTTTTCAGCAGGTCGTCCCAGACGATAAAGCCCAGCCCGCCGATCACGATCAGGGCGATCAGCGTCAGGTTCACCAGCCAGTCACCGGAAAAGGCGGTAAAGGAGCTGTAAGGCTCCAGCACGCCCATGAGGTCAAAACCGGCGTTGCAGAAGGCGGAGACTGAGTGGAAAAGCGAATACGTCACACCTCTCCAGAAGCCAAAGCGCGGGATGAAGCGGATGGAGAGCAGCAGCGCGCCGGCAAGCTCCGCCACGGCGGTGCCGATCAGGATCAGGCGGAACAGGCGCATGATGTCGCCGACAGCGCTGGTGTTGATGCTCTCGGTCAGCACCTCGCGCTGCCGCAGGCCGACCCGGCGGCGCAGCAGCAGGAAGAACATTGTCGAGATCGTCATGACGCCCAGGCCGCCGATCTGGATCAGCAGAATGATCACGGTCTTCCCGAACCACGACCAGTAAGTCGCCGTATCCTGCAGCACCAGCCCGGTGACGCAGGACGCCGACACCGCAGTAAATAGCGTCGTCAGCAGCGGCGCCCGCGCGCCGTCGGCGGTGGCGACCGGCAGGCTCAGGAGCAGCGTTCCGAGCCCGATCAGGATCAGGAATCCGAAGGCGATGATTTGTGTGTGGGAAAGCTTCAGTTTCATATCATCTATGGATCTTTCTCCAAACGGTGGGCGTGAAGAGCAGAAGGATCGGGTAGATCTCCAGTCTTCCGATCAGCATGGACAGGGTCAGTACCAGCTTGCTCAGCCAGGAAAATGCGCCGTAATTGCACACCGGGCCGACGGCGCCGAGGCCGGGGCCGATGTTGTTCAGACAGGCGGCGACCGCGGTGAAGTTCGTTTCAAAGCTCATGCCGTCTAAGGAGATCAACAGGATCGCGGCGGCAGTAATGATGAAATAGGCCAGCATATAGGCTCCGACGGCGCTCACCGTTTCGTCGTCGATCCGCTCCCCGTCCACATGGATGATGCGGACCGAGTTGGGGTGCATCGTCTTGTAAACGCTGCGGCGTGCCGCTTTGAAGCAGATGATCATGCGGATGACCTTGGCGCCGCCGCCGGTGCTTCCGGCGCAGGCGCCGCAGAACATCAGCGCCACTAAGACCGTGCGGGAAAGCTGGGGCCAGAGGTCGAAATCCACCGTGCTGTAGCCGGTGGTGCTGATGATGGACGCCACCTGGAACGCCGCCGTCCGCAGGGTGTCCTCCACCCCGGCGCACAGCCGGAAGATGTTGACGCTGATCACGGCGACAGAGACGGCGACGATCAGCGCGAAGGTGATGAGCTCCTCGTTTTTCAGCGCGGCGCGTACCTTGCGCATCAGCAGGAGGAAATACACATTGAAATTGACGGCGAAGAGCAGCATGAAGATCGTGATGACCCACTGGGAGTAGGGGCTGTAGGAGGCGACGGAGTCGTTCAGCACGCCGAAGCCGCCGGTGCCCGCCGTGCCGAAAGAAAGGCAGACGGTGTCGAACAGGGGCATGCCGCCGGCTAAGAGCAGCACCGCCTCCAGCACCGTCAGCGCAATGTAGATGCGGTAGAGGATGCGGGCGCTGTCCCGCATACGGGGGACCAGCTTGGAGGCCTTGATGCCCGGGCTCTCCGCCCGGAGCAGATGCATCCCCTCGCCGGTGTTTTTGTCGGAGAGCGGATTTAAGATCAGGAGGAAGACCAGGACGCCCATGCCGCCCAGCCAGTGGGTGAAGCTGCGCCAGTAGAGGATGCCCCGGGGCAGGTGCTCCACGTCCCCGAGGATCGTGGCGCCCGTGGTGGTGAAGCCGGAGACGGTCTCGAACACGCAGTCGATATAGTTGGGGATCGCGCCGCTGAGAAGGAAAGGCAGCGCGCCCAAAAGCGAAACAAAGATCCACGCCAGCCCGACGGTCACCAGCCCTTCGCGGGCGAAGATATCCGTGCGCTTTTGTTTAATGAGCGCCAGCGGCAGCCCCACGGCGGCGGAGGCGACAATGGAAATGAGAAAGGCGACGGTGCCGGCGCGCTCCCCCATGCCGAGGGAGATCAGCAGCGCCGGGATCATGAACACGGCAACAGTGCAGACCACCTTGCCGATGATGTTGAAAACGGCACGATAATTCATCGCTTACTCCTCGCCGGCAAAAACGTCGTTCAGATCCAGGATCACGCGGTTGGCCGCGGCGATGACCACCACGGTGTCCCCCGCCTCCAGCGTGTCGCCGCCGCCGGGGATGATGATGCGCCCCATGCGGTTGATGCAGGCCAGGCGCGTGTTGGGCTTGAAGTGCATCTCCAGCAGCTTCTTCCCCACATAGCGGCAGGAATCCGTCACCTGGAATTCCAGCGCGTCCACCTGCCCGTCCACCAGATGGTGCAGCGTGATGACGCCGCTGCCCTCGGTGTTCTGCATGGCGCGGACATAGCGCACGATGGCGTCGGCGCAGAGCTTTTTCGGGCTGATGATGCGGCTGTCCCCGCGCGAGGCCAGCAGATTGCCGAACTCGGTGTTGTCCACCTTGGTCAGCACCTGGGGCACGCCGACGCTGCTTAAGTACATGCTGAGGATCAGGTTCTCCTCGTCCGACTCCGTCAGCGTGACCGCCGCGTCCATGCCGGCGGCGTTCTCCTCGCGCAGCACCGCTTCGCTGCGGCCGTCGGCGCAGACGACCTCCGCGCGGGAGTAGCGCTCGGCAAAGGCGGAGGCCAGGGCCGGGTCGGACTCGATGACGCGCACGTTCGCCCCCTCGCCCAGCAGCATGAAGCAGAGATAGTCCGTCACCTTGCTGCAGCCGATGAGCATGATGTTTTTCGCCTTTTTCTGGTCTTCACCGATGCTGTGCAGGATGCTGACCAGGTCCTTGGTGGGGGCGCAGAGGGAGACCTTGTCCCCCGCGCGCAGGGTAAAGCTGCCGTCGGGGATGATGACCTCGCCGTCGCGCTGCACGGCGCCGACCAGCACGCGGCACTTCAGCTTTCGCTGCAGGTCCATCAGGCGCGTGCCGTCCAGCATGTCGCCGGTCTTGGGGACGACCTCGACGATCTCCACGCGGCCCTTGGCAAAGCTGTCGCGCTTGAGCACGCCGGGGATCTCCAGCAGCTTGAACATCTCCCGCGCGGCATTCAGCTCCGGGTTGATGGTCATGCTCATGCCCAGTTCTTCCTTGAAATAGTACATCTGGTCGGCATATTCCGGCGTGCGCACGCGGGCAATGGCGCTGCGGCAGCCCAGTTTTTTCGCGAAGACGCAGCAGAGCATGTTCAGCTCGTCCTGGGCGGTGCAGGCGATCAGAAGGTCGCTGCTGGGCACGTCGGCGCTGCGCATCAGCTCCAGGGAGGCGCCGTTGCCCGCCAGGGCCATGCAGTCCAGACTGTCGCTGATGCGGTCCGCCACGGAGACATGGCGGTCCACCACGGTGATGTCGTGTCCTTCGTTGGTGAGCTGGGCCGCAATGGTGGAGCCCACCATGCCGCCGCCGATGATGACAATTTTCATAGCCGTCCTCCGGAACGTTTCATCTGTATCTATGTATTTTACTACCGTTCTCTGCGAAAAACAAGTAGAACCGCATTCCGGCATCGCCGTGACCGCGGATTGAAAAATGATGCAAGTCTGTTATACTAAACAGGCAGATCGTTTGAACTCTTACGAAAGGAAAAGGAGGACAAGGTGGAGACGCTGACCGGGCTTGTGCTGATGGGCTCCAGGGTGCTTTTGCCGGCGCTGGCGCTGTGGCTGCTGCTGCGCTGTGTGCGCAGCATGCTGCAGGAGAGCTATGAGCCGGAAAAGTGGGCCAGTCTGGAGTTTTCCGACGGCGCCACGGCGGACATCACCCACTGGGAGAGCATCATCGGCTCGGCCAGAAGCTGCGACGTGGTGATCCCGCGGGCAGGGGTTTCGCGCACGCACGCCGCGCTCATCCGCTCCGACCGGGGCGACTGGCGCCTTTATGACCTGGGCAGCGACAGCGGCACGGCCAACGGCGCGCTGCGGGACGAGGGCGACGGCCTTGCCGTCCACGACTGCGACATCCTCTTTTTCGGCGACACCGGCGCGGTGTTCCGGGTGCTGGACCGCGACGCGCTGCTCGCCGGCAGCGTCCGGCGCAGCATGCCGGGGCAGTTCGTCAGCCAGGCGGCGACGCTGCTGATCCTCACGGTGTTCCAGGTGCTCCTGGCACTGCAGCTTGTCAGCGTCGCCGGGGAGCACGCCGTGAGCGTGGCGCTGAGCTTCGGCGTGCTGGTGCTGGCCCAGTGGAGCCTCTATCTCCTCATGCGCGCCATGGACCGGCGCGGCTATGAGCTGGAGACGCTGGCCTTCTTCCTCTCCACGCTGGGCTTTGCCGTGTGCGCCTCCGCCGCCCCGGCGGAGCTGACGCGGCAGATGCTGCTGTTTCTGGCCGGGGTGCTGATGTTCCTGCTGCTGGGCTGGTGGCTGCGCTCGCTCGGGCGCACCAGGGCGCTGCGCTGGTGCGTCGCGGCGGCGGCGCTGGGCCTTCTGGCGCTGAACCTCGCCCTGGGCAGGACCGTCAACGGCGCGGCGAACTGGATCCGCTTCGGCGCCGTGGCGCTGCAGCCCTCGGAGTTCGTCAAGGTGGCCTATGTCTATGTGGGCGCGTCCACGCTGGACCGGCTTTACCGTAAGCGCAACGTCTTCCTGTTCATCTGCTTTTCCGCCGCCTGTGTCGGGGCGCTGGCGCTCATGGGCGATTTCGGCACGGCGCTCATCTTTTTCGTGACCTTTCTCATCATCTCGTTCATGCGCTCCGGCAGCTTTGCCACGGTGTTCCTCGCCATCGCAGGCGCGGGCCTGGCGGGCATGCTGGTGCTGACCGTGAAGCCCTACATCGCCCAGCGCTTCGCCGCCTGGGGCCACATCTGGGCCGACCCCTACGGCGCGGGCTGGCAGCAGACCCGCGCCCTGTCCGCCGCCGCCGGCGGCGGGCTGCTCGGCGTGGGCGCGGGCCGGGGCTGGCTCCACAGCATCTTCGCCGCGGACACGGACATGGTCTTCTGCCTCGTCAGTGAGGAGCTGGGCCTCATCATCGCCCTCAGCGCCATGCTGGCGCTGACGGCCATCTGCTTTTTCGCCGTGCGCTCCGCCGCCAACGGGCGCAGCAGCTATTACGTCATCGCCGCCTGCGCCGCCTCCGCCATGATGCTGGTGCAGCTTGCGCTGAACGTGTTCGGCAGCACGGACATTCTGCCCTTCACGGGCGTCACCTTCCCCTTCGTCTCGCGCGGCGGCAGCAGCCTCATCTCCTGCTGGATGCTCCTGGCCTTCCTCAAAGCCGCCGACACCCGGCAGAACGCCAGCTTCTCCGTGCGTCTGTCCGCCCGGCGCGGGCGCGCCCGGCCCGGCGACCCCGCGCCGATAGAGGACACGGACGACGACGGCGGCGAGGAGGAGGTGGACGAGCCGTGAAAAAGATCCGGCGCAGGGCCTACAGCGCCCTGCTGGTGGCTCTTTGCCTGCTCTTCGGCACCGGCGTCTATATTTACCGCTTTGCCGTCCACGGGCGCGAGTGGGCAAGCTTTTCCGGCAACGCCGCCGTTTATGAAAACGGCAGAGTCATCACCGGCACCGTCACGGACCGCAACGGCCTGGTGCTGGCCGCCGTGGAGGACGGCAGGCGCGTTTTCGCCGGGGATGCCGCCGTGCGCACCGCCTGCGTCCACGCGGTGGGCGACCGCGAGGGCAACATCGGCACCGGCGCGCTGCGGATCTACAGCGATGCGCTCAGCGCCTACAGCCCCGTCACGGGGCTGGACGCCGACGGCGGCACCGTCGCCCTCAGCATCGACGCGCGCTTGAACGTCGCGGCGCTGGACGCCCTGGCCGGCCGCCGGGGCGCGGTGGCGCTGATGGACTATACCACCGGAGAGATGCTCTGCATGGTCTCCTCCCCCGCCTTTGACCCGGACGAGGGCTTTGACGAGCTGGACAGCGCCTACGAGGGCGCCTACCTCAACCGGGTGCTGAGCGCGGCCTACACGCCGGGCAGCGTGTTCAAGCTGGTGACGCTCACCGCCGCCATCGAGCAGTTCCCCGACCTGTATGAGCGGCGCTTTTCCTGCGCCGGGAGCCTGACGGTGGACGGCAATCAGATCAACTGCACCGGCGTCCACGGCAGCCAGACCATCGAGCAGGCCCTGGCCAACTCCTGCAACTGCGCCTTCGCGCAGCTTGCGCTGGAGCTGGGGGGCGAAACGCTGGCGCAGTACGCCGCGCGCCTGGGCGTCAGCGGCCGCGGGGCGCTGGACGCCGCTGGGACCGCCGCCGGGCGCTTTGACGCCGCGGCGGACGGCAGCGCGGCCCTGGCCTGGTCCGGCGTGGGCCAGTCCACCGACCTTGTCTGCCCGCTGGCGATGCTGCGCCTTTCTGCCGCCATCGGCAATGGCGGCGAAGCTGCGGCGCCCACGCTTCTGCGCAGCGGAAACGGCGCGCGCGAGCGGCTTCTCTCCGCTGACACGGCGGAGAAGCTGAAGGCCATGATGAACTACAACGTCGTCAGCGTCTACGGCCAGTGGAACTTCCCCGGCCTGGCGCTGTGCGCCAAAAGCGGCACCGCCGAGGTGGGCGACAGCAGCAGCCACGCCTGGTTCACCGGCTTTCTCGACGACGATGCGCACCCCTACGCCTTCGTCGTCCTCATCGAAAACGGCGGCAGCGGCGCGCGCAATGCCGGCCCCGTGGCCAACGCGCTGCTGCAAAAAGCCATAGAATTATCTGACGGAGAAACGCCATGATCGACCTTTCCATCCGACATCTGAAAAAGTCCTACGAGGACGGCGTGGAGATCCTGAAAGACCTCAGCTTCGACATACAGGCCGGGGAGCACGTGGCGATCCTGGGCCGGAACGGCTGCGGCAAGACCACGCTGTTCCGCATCCTCTCCGGCGAGACCGACTATGACGCCGGCACGGTGCAGCGCGCCGGCGGCAAGCGGCTGGGGCTCATCTCCCAGATCCCGGTCTACCCGCCGGAGTACACCACCGAGGACGTGCTGAAAACGGCCCACCGCCGCCTGGAGAACATCACCGCCCGGCTGGAGGCGCTGACGGAGCAGATGGCGGCCGACGCCGCGCCCGAGGTGCTGCGGGAATACGATGCGCTCAGCGCGGAGTTTGAGCGCCTGGGCGGCTGGAACGCCGACGTGGCCCGCGACAAGGTGGCAAACGGCCTGGACATCCCCGCGGCGATGCGCGCGCAGAAGTTCGACAGCCTCTCCGGCGGGGAGAAGACACGGGTGAACCTCGCCCGCCTCATCCTGGAGGACACGGACATACTGCTGCTGGACGAGCCGACCAACCACCTGGACCTGCACGCCACGGAGTGGCTGGAGGACTATGTGCTGCACTTCCACGGCACGGTGCTGGCCATCTCGCACGACCGCTGGTTCCTGGACACGGTGGCCCAGCGCTGCATCGAGATCCAGGACGGCGCGGCGGAGTTTTACGCGGGCAACTACAGCTTCTACGTGGAGGAGCGGCAGCGCCGCTTCGCCGAGCGGCTGAAGAAATACGAAAAGGACCAGGCCAAGTACGAGCAGCTCAAGCGGGCCGCCGAGCAGATGCACCTGTGGGCCTTCATGGGCAACGACAAACTGCACAAGCGGGCCTTTTCCATGGAAAAGCGCATGGAAAAGCTCGCCGTGGGAGAAAAGCCCCGGCTGCAGAAAAAGCTGGACCTGCGCTTTGCCGAGCGGGAGTTTTTCGGCGACGAGGTGGTGCTGACGGAGGGGCTGGGCAAGTCCTTCGGCGAAAAGCGCCTGTTCCACGACCTGGACCTGCTCATCGAGGGCACGGACCGCATCGCCCTCATCGGCGACAACGGCAGCGGCAAGACCACCTTTCTCAAGGTGCTGATGGAGGAGGAGACGCCGGACACGGGCTATGTCCGCTTCGGCCCGAGCGTCAAGACCGCCTACCTGCCGCAGATCATCCGCTTTTCCCACCCGGAGCGCAGCCTGTACGACACCATGCTCTATGAGGAAAACTGCCTGCCCCAGGCGGCGCGGGACCGGCTGGCCCAGTTCCGCTTCACGGGGGAGGACGTGTTCAAGCCCGTCTCCGCCCTCTCCGGCGGCGAGCTGAGCCGCCTGCGGCTTTGCATGCTGATGCGCCACGACATCAACTTCCTCATCCTCGACGAGCCGACCAACCACCTGGACATCGCCTCGCGGGAGTGGATCGAGGACGCGGTGGACGACTACGGCGGGGCGCTGCTGTTCGTCAGCCACGACCGCTGGTTCATCGAGCGCTTCGCCAACCGAATATGGGAGCTGGACCGGGGCGAGATCACGGACTTCCGGGGCAGCTTCAGCCAGTTCCGGGAGTTCAAGGCCCGGCAGGCGTCCATCCAGTCCGCGGAGAAGCGCAGGCAGGAGCGCCAGAGCCCGCCGGAGAAGACCGAAAAGCGCGGCGCTGCGCGCACAGAGCGGCAGATGGCGAGGCTGGAGCGGGACATCGGCAAGCTGGAAGCGGAGATCGCCGCGCTGGACGCCGAGGCCGAGGCCAACGCCAGCGACTATCAGAAGCTGATGGAGCTGGACGCGCAGAAAGGCGAGCTGAACGCCCGGCTCGACGCGCTGTATGCGCAGTGGGAGGCGCTGGGAGAATGAAAAAGGCTCCGTTTTTCATCGCGGCGGGGGCCTGCCTTGCGCTGGCGGGGGTACTTCGCTTCGCCCTCATCGGCTACGGCACGCTGGCGCTATTTCTGGCCGCGGCGGCGGTCTGCCTGGCACTCTACGGCCTGCTGCCCCGGAAGTTCAGAATTATGTTAACCATTTTGATCGGCCTGGGGCTGCTGGTCTTCGCCGTGGGCGAGGTGCCGGTGCTGCGCGCCGCGGGCGGCACGCCGGAGTTTGACGCCGACTGGCTGATCGTGCTGGGCGCGGGGGTGAACGGCGAGGCCCCCTCCCTCTCGATGCTGGACCGCCTCAGCGCGGCGGAGGACTATCTCCGCGCCCACCCGGACTGCAAAGTGATCCTGAGCGGCGGACAGGGCGGGGATGAGCGCATCTCCGAAGCGGAGGCCATGCGCCGCTGGCTCACGGCCCGGGGGATGCCGGAGGAGCGCATCCTCTGCGAGGACCAAAGCCGCAGCACGGCGGAGAACCTGGCCAACTCCCTGCCGCTGATCCCGGACGGGCAGCGCGCCGCCATCGCCGTGTGCTCCAGCGAATATCACCTCTACCGCGCGCAGCTGCTTGCCCGGAGGGAGGGCTATGCGGTGGGGGCCATCCCCGCGCGCACGGCCCTGCCGGTGCTGCGGCTCAACTACTTCCTGCGCGAAGGGCTGGGCGCGCTGTATTATCATATCGTGGACCGCGGTTGAGCGGAAAAAAATCGGGACGGATCCAAACGATCCGTCCCGATGATTTTTGTTATTCAATTTGCGCTGACCATGTCCGCTGCAATGTAGACGGCGTCCTCCCCCGCCGCGGCGGTCACGGCCCAGCGGCTGCCGGGGGCGTAATCGCCGGGCGACGGCGGGCAGACCGTCACGGTCTCGCCGGTCTCCTCCCGGATGCCGATGAGGTTCCCCTCCGCCGTCTGCTCCGTGACGCGCAGGGTAAAGGTCACGGGCTCCGCCGCGGAAGCGTTGATCGCAGCGTCGAAGCTGACGTTCTCCTCTTTGGGCGATTCCCGCGCGGCGGCAGGCTCCGGCACGGGCTCCGGCGCGGCCTCGGGCGCTGCCATCTTGCTCTCGGCGATGTACACGCTGCCCTCATCCGCCGCTCCTTTCGCGGCCGTGGGGGCGCTGCCGCCGGCGGGCGCGGCGCCGGAGGTGCCGCCGGATGTGTAGAGCGCCGGGGCGGCGGCCATGGGGGCGTCCTCCGCGCTTTTGCTGCGGCCCAGGGTGTTGTTCAGCGCCAGGACCGTGCCCACCAGCACCACGAGGCAGGCCGCCGCGGCCAGCACCGGCCGCAGCCGGACGATGGTGCTCTGGGTCTTGCGGGCGGCGTCCACCGCGTGGAGCTTTTCCATGATGCCCGCGTGCAGGGTGTCGGGCAAATCGTCCGATGCAGCGTCCGCCTGAATGGCGGCGCTGACATCGGAGAAGGCGGCGCAGAGCGCGGCGCAGTCCGCACAGGACGCGATATGCGCTTTTACTTCGGCGGATTCTGCCTCGGTCAGCTCGCCGTCCAGCATGGCGCTGATGAGTTCCTGCATCCGTTCGCACTGGCTCATGCCCGCACACCTCCTTCCTTCCCCTTTGACGCACTGTCGCCGGAAAAGTTCCCCTCCAGAAGCGCGCAGAGTTTCTTTCTCGCACGGAAAATGCGCGATTTCACCGTGCCGATGTCGAGCTGGAGCGTCTGAGCGATCTCCTCATAGCTCTCGCCGCCCAGCTCGCGCAGCAGCAGGATCTCCCTGGCCTCCGGCGGCAGGGCGGAAAGTGCCGCGCCGATGCGCTCGCGCAGGTCCCGGCGCTCCGCCAGGGCGGCGGGGTCAAAGCGCGCATCGGGCACTTCCAGCTCCTCGCTGCCGCCGTCCTCCGTCTCTACGGAGAGACTGACGGTCTCCCGCCGGCGGCGCAGAAGGTCGATGCAGACGTTGCTCGTGATGCGGTAGAGCCACACGGACAGCTTGCTGTCCCCCCGGAAGCTCTGCAGGCCGGTGTAGGCCTTGAGAAAGACCTCCTGGGCCGCGTCCTCCGCGTCCTCCCTGCTGCCGAGCTGCCGCAGGGCCAGGCGGTAGACCGTGGCTTCGTGCGCGCGGACGATGGCCTCAAAGGCGGCGCTGTCGCCGGACTGGGCCCGGCGCAGCAGCGAAAGCTCCTCTTGACTTGTCACGGCATCCATCACCTCAGATCGCGTTTGACTTCTTTGACGAGCCGGCGCACGTCCTCCAGCGTTTCCACCTGGACGGCCTGGCGCTTGTACGGCCCGGCATAGGGCACGCCCCGCAGGTACCAGGCCAGGTGCCGCCGCGCCTCCAGGCAGGCAGGGCGCTCGCCCTTCAGCGACGCGGACAGTTCGATCTGCGAAAGGGCGGTGTCCATGCGCTCGTCCAGCGGCGGCGCGTCCGGGACGGGCAGGCCGGCCACGGCGGCGTTGCCCGCCCGGAAGATCCAGGGGTCGCCGAAGGCGCCCCGGCCGATCATGCACCCGTCGCAGCCGGTGTAGCGCAATATGTGGGCCGCGTCCTCCCCGGAAAAAACGTCGCCGTTGGCGATGACGGGGATGCTGACGGCCCGCTTGACATCGCGGATGATGTCCCAGTCCGCGCGGCCTTCGTACATCTGCACGCGCGTGCGGCCGTGGACGGCCACGGCGGCGGCGCCGGCGTCCTGGCACATCCGGGCGAACTCGACGGCGTTGACGTGGCCCTTGTCCCAGCCCTTGCGGAATTTCACCGTCACCGGGCAGGGCACCGCCGCGACCACGGCCTCAATGATGGCGCGGGCCGTCTCCGGCGCGCGCATCAGCGCGCAGCCGTCCTCGTTCCCGGCGATCTTGCCCACCGGGCAGCCCATGTTGATGTCGAGGATCTCCGCGCCGGAGATGGCGATGGCGCGGCGGGCGGCCTCGGCCATGGTGTCCGGCTCGTGGCCGAAGATCTGCACCGCCGCGGGCCTGTCCTCCGGCAGGCAGCGCAGCAGCGCCTCCGTTTTTTTGTCGCCGTAGCACAGGGCTTTGGACGAGACCATCTCCGTGGTGGTCATCGCCGCGCCCTGCATGGCGCAGATATGGCGGAAGGCCGCGTCCGTCACGCCCGCCATGGGCGCCAGCAGCAGCCTTCCGTTCAGTGTGACTCCGCCGATGGTCATAGCGCGATGTCCAGTCCCACCGGGCAGTGGTCGCTGCCGTAGATCTCATTGCAGATGTACGCCCGCCGGATCTTGTCGGTCAGCCGGTCGGAGCAGAGGAAATAGTCGATGCGCCAGCCCACGTTCCGCTCGCGCGCGGCGGCGCGATAGCTCCACCAGGAATAGGCGTCGCGCGCATCGGGATGCAGCGCGCGGAAGGTGTCGGTAAAGCCGGCGGCGAGCAGCTCGGTGAACTTGCCGCGCTCTTCGTCGGAGAAGCCGGGGTTGAAGTGGTTGGTGTCCGGGTTTTTCAGGTCGATCTCCTGGTGGGCGACGTTCATGTCGCCGCAGACGACGACGGGCTTTGCTTTGTCCAGCGCGGAGAGCCGGGCCCGGAACGCATCCTCCCAGCGCATGCGGAAGTCGATGCGGCGCAGCCCGTCCTGCGAATTGGGGGTGTAGACGCAGACAAGATAAAAATCTTCAAATTCCAGCGTCAGCGCCCGGCCCTCCGTGTCCAGCTCGGGGATGCCGAGGCCGTAAGCCACGGACTTCGGCGCCACGCGGGTGAACACCGCCGTGCCGGAGTAGCCCTTTTTCTCCGCGCAGTTCCAGTACTGTTCATAGCCCGGCAGCTCCAGCGCCACCTGGCCCGGTTGCAGCTTGGTCTCCTGCAGGCAGAAAACGTCCGCGTCCAGGCTTTGGAAGATGTCCTCAAAGCCCTTTTTCAGCACGGCGCGCAGGCCGTTGACATTCCATGAAATCAGTCGCATGGCTGGTTCTCCTGTTTCCCCTTCGCGTCGCTGAGGGCGGCATTGCGCAGCCGCTCCGGCACGCCGGCGGCGGTGGTCCTGGTCTGTGCCGTCTTTGTCGCCGCGAGGCGGTTGATCTTCACGCCCTGGGCGTGGAACTTCGCTTCATAGTCGGTCATGACGCCGCAGATGCCGTTTGCATGCAGGTCCCGCGTCACCTCGCTGAGGGCCCAGCCCTCGGCTTCAAACTGCGCCAGCGACCACTCAAACAGCGGCAGGTTGTCCGTCTTGAAGTGCAGCTGCCCCCCGTCGGAAAGCGCGTCGGCGTAAAGGCGCAGGAAGCCCGGGGCGGTCAGGCGGTGCTTCGCGTCCCGGCTTTTAGGCCAGGGGTCGCAGAAATTGAGGTAGATCCGGTCCACCTCGCCCGGCGCGAACAGCTCCGGCAGAAGCGCTGCGTCCCGGTCGATGAATTTCACGTTATGTAAACCCGCGGCCACGCTGCGCTCCATGGCCATCACCATGGCGTCCGGCACCTTTTCCAGCGCGACCAGCAGCGTGTCCGGCGCGTTCGCGGCGGTTTCGGCGGTGAAGCGGCCCTTGCCGCAGCCCAGCTCCAGGTGCAGCGCAGCGCACCCGGGCAGAAGCGCGCGCCAGGCGCCGCGCTGCGCCTCCGGCTCCGTCACCAGTACGGCGCCGGCCCGCTCCATCCGTGGAAGCAGGTTCGGTTTTTTCCGCATTCTCATAGGCTGTTCTCTCCCCGGTGTGTGTCACTCCGCCTCTGCCGGGACGCAGTGGGTGCGGATGACCTCTTCCCAGGCGACGTAGCCGCTGGTGTCCAGGTGGGGCGAGCCGTCCCAGCCGGCATAGCTGTCCAGCAGATAGCCCTCTGCCGTGCAAAGCGGCGTGCAGCAGTCCAGATACCAGCACTCCATCTCCTCGGCCAGAGCGTACAGCGCTTCATTCATGGTGTTGATCTTCTGCATGGTGAAGATGCCCTTGTTGGACACGGTCTTCGTCACCGGCGTGACCGCCATGACATAGATCTCCGCATCCGGCATGGCGGATTGGATCTGGCTGATGATGTCCCGGTAGCGCTTGATGAAATTCTCCTGAATGCCGCCGAGCTCGTTGATGCCGAACTCGATGTAAACCCGCCCGTACTGCCGCAGCAGCAGCTCGCTCAGGCGGTTTTTGTACACGGTGCTGCCGGTCTCGCCGTAAAAGTCCATGGTGGAAAGGCCGGAGCAGAGGCGCATGCCGTCCACCAGAGAGTTGCCCAGCATGGCAGAGCCCCGGAAGGCCTCGTTCTCCTGGCGCTCGCACTCGGTCAGATCCGGCCAGGCCGGCTTGGGCACCAGGGTCATCTGCTGGCGCAGAGAGCGATAGGCCATGCGGGAGACGATGGCCGACACCTCGCTGCGGCGGATCTCGCTGTCCGGGGCAAAGGTGCCGTACGCATCGTTGCCCGTGAGGACGCCGGCGCGGTAGAGCCGGTAGATGCCGGCAGAGCCGGCGCTGCCCCAGGGCACGTCGGGAATATCGCCGGGCGCAACGGTGTTGATCTCCTGCAGCGCGCCCTCCGGCAGCGTGCGGGAGAGCAGCAGCGCAAATTCCCTGCGCTTTGCCGGGACGGTATAGTCCGGATAGTCGGCGGTGAGGATGCCCTTGTCCCGGCAATAATCCACATAGACCTGGTACCAGGGGCTGCCCTGGGTAAAGTCGGCGCTGCCGGTGTAATAGGTCTGGTGGATGCGGGCGGCCAGGGCGGCGGATTCCGCCAGCGTCACCCCGTCGTCCGGGTGAAAGGCCCCGTCCGTGCCGCCGCGCATGAGCCCCAGCTCATACACCGCGGCCACATACTCGGCATACCAGACCTCTCCCACGTCGGGGAACAGGCCGGCGGAATACTCCGCCACCTTGTTCTGAAAATTCACGAAGCCCGGCTCCGCCGCGAGGGCGGGCAGGGCGCAGGTGAGCAGCAGCGTCAGCGCCAGAAGCGCCGTAACGATCTTTTTCGTTCTCTCATGTCGGTTCATTTCGTTTATGCCTCCACAGGAAGTTGCAGGATCTGAAGCCCCTGCCGCATGGCGTAGAGCAGGGTGCTGCGGGTGCCGCCGGGGCTGCCGTTGTAGGCCGCGATGAGCACGCTGGACGCGTCGATCATATAGCGGTTGCGCCGCAGCATGCACTCCGGGGTATAGTCGCGCTGGATGATGGTGTAATAGTCGCACTGCTCCAGCAGCCGGTCATAGGTCCGGCGCTGCGCGGCGGTCCAGCGCGCGGACTGCCCCTCGCAGGGGATGGCCGCTTCCAGCGTCACGTCCGGGTGCGCGTCGCGCAGGGCCAGCACCGCCTCGGCAAAATAGGTGTCGCAGCCGGTGGCCATGCCGCAGATATAGTGGCGGATGCCGCCACGGTACACCGCCTCCACCGCGTCGGCGATGCACTGCTTCAGCCGGACGCAGCGCGCGTCCGTCTCGTCCGAGCGCCAGGGGAGCTTTCCCTCCCGGTGGCCGGTGAAGCAGCAGGTGTCGTTTCGTTCCATTGCCTCATCTCCAGATTTTTATATTTTACAGTATCTTGCGCCCGATGTCAAAACCTATTGTATTTTTCCGCAAACTGTGTTATACTCCTTTGCAACTGAACAGAGGTCTTCAGGGCAGGGTGAAATTCCCGATCGGCGGTACAGTCCGCGAGCAGCGATGCAGAACCGGTGCGATTCCGGTACCGACAGTTACAGTCTGGATGGAAGAAGACGTTTCGGTTGAGGTACTTGCCTTGCCGTTTGTCGCCTGAAGGATCGCTCTTTCAGGCAATTTTTATGGGAGGTATGTACCATGAACCGCAACAAACCCCTGAAAGCGAGAGACCTGACGATCCTGGCGCTGCTGAGCGCCGTGGCCTATGTCGTCATGTATCTCTCCAAGCTCATCCCCATCAACGTCCTCGGCTTTCTGAGCTTTGACCTGAAGGACGTCATCATCTGCATCGCGGGCTTCCTCTTCGGCCCCTTCGCCGCGGCGGGCGTTTCGCTGGTGGTCTCCGTCATCGAGATGGTCACCGTCGGCTCCACCGGGCTGTGGGGATTGCTGATGAACGTGCTGAGCACCTGCGCCTTCGCCTGCGCCGCCGCCGCGGTGTACCAGCACCGCCGCACCATCAAAGGCGCCGTCCTCGGCCTGGCGGTGGGCGTGCTTTTGATGACCGCCGTGATGCTGCTGTGGAACTATCTCATCACGCCGATCTACATGGGCCAGCCGCGCGAGTTCGTCACAACGCTTTTGCTGCCCTATTTCCTGCCCTTCAACCTCATCAAGGGCGGCATCAACGCCACGCTGACCATGCTGCTGTATAAGCCCATCGTGGGCGCGCTGCGCAAGGCAAAGCTGGTGGAGCCCTCCAGCGGCGCCGGCGGCAGGAGCAAGCTGGGCGTCGCCGCGGTGGCGGGCGTGCTGCTGGTCACCTTCGTGCTTCTGGCGCTGGTGCTGGCAAAGGTCATCTGATTGTTTGAAGGAGGGCATTTTCATGACGATCCTGGTCAAAAAGCTGCGCCCGGACGCGCTTTTGCCCCGCGCCGGCAGCGCCCAGGCGGCGGGCTATGATCTGCACGCCTGCATGGACGCGCCGGTGGTCATCCCGCCCCACGGCACCGTGAAGGTGGGCACGGGCCTTGCCATCGCCGTTCCGGAGGGCTGGTTCGGCGCCATCTTCGCCCGCAGCGGCCTTGCCGCGAAGCAGGGGCTGCGCCCGGCCAACTGCGTCGGCGTGTGCGACAGCGACTACCGGGGCGAGTACATCATCGCCCTGCACAACGACCTCGACACGCCCTGCTCCGTCTCCCCCGGCGACCGGATCGCCCAGCTGGTGATCCTGCCCTGCGCCGCGGCGGAATTTGCCGAGGCGGACGCCCTGCCGGACACGGCGCGGGGCGCCGGCGGCTTCGGCAGCACCGGGCGCTGACGCGAAAAGCGCCCGGTGCGGGCGGAATATTCATTTTATTATGAATATGCAGCTTGATTATTCATGCCGAATCCATTATAATGCCATGCATCCGAGTTAAAAACAAACAGAAGGAGAACAAACCATGAAAAAGACCATCGCACTGATCCTTGCACTTGTGATGCTGCTGGCGCTGTGCGCCTGCGGCGCGAAGAAGGAGGAGGCCCCGGCCAACCCCTACAATCTCGTCACTCCCGGCAAGCTGACTGTGGCCACCAGCCCGGACTTCGCCCCCTATGAGTTCTACTCCATCGACGACAGCGGCAACTACACCCTGGCCGGCTTCGACATGGCCCTGGCGGCCTACATCGCCGACTATCTGGGTCTGGAGCTGGAGGTCGTCCCCATGGACTTTGACGGCACGCTGACCGAGCTGGCCGCCAAGAGCGTGGACCTGTCCATCGCCGGCTACTCCCCCGACCCGGAGCGCATGGACAAGATGGATTTCTCCGACATCTACTACTCCGGCGGGCAGAGCTTCTGCTGCACCCAGGCCAACAAGGACAAGTTCAAGTCCCTGGAGGACACCAACAAGGCCGAGCTGTCCATCGGCGCGCAGAACGGCTCCATCCAGATGGATCTGGCCAATGAGAACAGCCCCGAGGCCGACATCGTCGCCCTGCAGAAGGTCACCGACATCATCGCCGAGCTGATCGCCGGCACGCTGGACGGCGCGTACATCGAGACCGCCGTGGCAGAGACCTACGCCAAGAACTATCCCGAGCTGTGCGTGGTGCTGCCGGTGCCCTATGAGGCAGAAGGCTCCGCCGTCGGCGTTTCCAAGGGCAACGCCGCCCTGCTGGAGGGCGTGAACAAGGCCATCGCCGAGGCGCTGAGCTCCGGCAAGATGGACGAGTTCGTGGCCGAGGCCAACGAGAAGGCCTCCGGCAACATTCTGGAAGGCCTGCTGGAGGACAAGTAAGTCCCGCCTGCCAGTGCCTGCGTGATGCACTGCACAAAACCCTCCCCACCGCCCCGGCGGTCGGGAGGATTTTGTGCCTATTTCCCAGGCAAACGCTGCCGCGTTATTTGCCCAAAGGAGACGTGAACCTATGATTTCCAAAGCCGGTTTTACCCGGACCTTCCAGTTCCTCGGCATGTTCCGGGACGGATTGATCTGCACCATCTCCCTCTCGGCGCTGACGGTGCTGTTCGGCTTTATCCTGGCGCTGATCCTGGCGGTGATGCGCCTCAGCCGCTTCCAGCCGCTGCGCTCCCTCGGCATCGACCGGGACGGCCACCAGCGGGAGGAGGGTGTTCTGGCGGTGCTCAGCCGCTTCAACCCTTTGAGCTTTCTGGCCACGCTGTACGTGGAGGTGTTCCGCGCCACGCCCATGCTGGTGCAGCTTTTCATCATCTACTACATCGTCTTCGCGCCCATCAAGCTGCCCGCGTTCAAGCTGTTCGGCTTCATCCGCTTTGACCGCTTCCTGCCCGGCGTCGTGGCGCTGAGCATGAACTCCGGCGCCTATCTCTGCGAGATCATCCGCGCCGGCATCCAGAGCATCGACGGCGGACAGACCGAGGCCGCCCGCAGCCTGGGTATGAGCCAGGTGCAGAACATGCGCTTCATCGTGCTGCCCCAGGCCATCAAAAACATTCTGCCCGCCATCGCCAACGAGTTCGTGACGATCATCAAGGAATCGTCCGTCTGCTACACCATCGGCGTGCAGGAGATCATGTACGCGGTGTCCAGCGTCAAGGGCGCGACCTTCTCCATCGCCGAGCCGCTGATCGTCGCCACCTGCGTGTACTTCTGCCTCACCTTCCCCACCAGCAAGATCATCGCCTACTTTGAGCGGAAGATGGGCGCCGGCAGCAACCGGAATGCCCAGCCCCGTTCCCTGGCGAAGGCCATGCTCGGCAGCTCGCTGACGGAGAAGAATGCCGGGACAGAGCAGGAAAGCGAGGCGAAGTGAGAATGGGAAACGAGCTCATCCAGGTCCGGGACCTGAAGAAATACTACAACCACGGCGCCATCAAGGCGTTGGACGGCGTCACGGTGGACATCGACCGGGGCGACGTGATGGTGGTCATCGGCCCCTCCGGCTCCGGCAAGAGCACCTTTCTGCGCTCGCTGAACCTGCTGGAGGAGCCCACCGGCGGCGAGATCATCTTTGACGGGGTGGACATCACCAAGAAGAAGATCCGCAACGCCGAGGGCAAGTGGGTCAAGCTGGACATCGACGTGCACCGGCAGAAGATGGGCATGGTCTTCCAGCATTTCAACCTCTTCCCCCACAAGACCATCCTCGACAACATGACCCTGGCCCCCATCCAGGTCAAGCACATGAACAAGGCCGCGGCCGAGGAGATGGCGCGCAGCCTGCTGCGCCGCGTCGGGCTGGAGGACCGCGCCGCGGCCTATCCCATCCAGCTCTCCGGCGGGCAGAAGCAGCGCGTGGCCATCGTCCGCGCACTGATGATGGAGCCGGAGGTCATGCTCTTTGACGAGCCCACCTCCGCCCTGGACCCCGAAATGGTCGGCGAGGTGCTGGACGTGATGAAGGAGCTGGCCCGCGACGGCATGACCATGGTGGTCGTGACCCACGAGATGGGCTTTGCCAAGGAGGTGGGCAGCCGCGTGCTGTTCATGGCCGACGGCAAGCTTCTGGAGGAGGGCGCGCCGGAGGCGGTGTTCTGCAATCCGCAGCATCCCCGCCTGCAGGACTTCCTGAGCAAGGTGCTGATATGAACGAAAAGCAGTCTGCATACAAGTACATCGACGAAAACGCTGACGCCTTTATCGGCGTCAGCGACCGCATCTGGGAGTTTGCTGAGCTGTCTCTGAAGGAGTTTCGCAGCGCTGCGCTTTACTGCGAGGCGCTGGAGCAGTTCGGCTTCACCGTGGAGCAGGGGCTCTGCGGCGTGCCCACGGCCTTCTCCGGCCGCTTCGGCAGCGGAAGGCCCGTCATCGGCATCCTTGGCGAGTTTGACGCCCTCTCAGGCCTGAGCCAGGTGGGCGGCGCGACGGCGCAGTGCTCCGCCGGGGGCGAGACCGGCCACGGCTGCAACCACAATCTGCTGGGCGCCGGCGCCCTGGCTGCCGCCTGCGCGGTGAAGGACTTTCTCCAGCGCAGCGGGAGCGGCGGCACCGTCATCTTCTTCGGCTGTCCCGGCGAGGAGGGCGGCGCGGGCAAGGCCTTCATGGCCCGGGACGGGGCCTGGCGCGGCCTGGACGCGGCCATCACCTGGCACCCGGATTATGTTAACTGCGCCGTCAGCGGCTCCTGCCTCTCCTGCATCCAGAAGGAATACCGCTTTTCCGGTGTGGCCGCCCACGCGGCGGGCGACGCGGACAAGGGCCGCAGCGCCCTGGACGCCGTGGAGCTGATGAACATCGGCGTGCAGTATCTGCGCGAGCACATGCCCGCCACGGCCCGGGTGCACTACGCCATCACCGACGGCGGCGGCGTTTCCCCCAACGTGGTGCAGCCGCACGCCGCCGTGCTCTACATGGTGCGCGATCACGCGGTTTCCGAGGCGCTGCGCCTGCAGGAGCGCGTGGACAAGATCGCCCGGGCCGCGGCCATGATGACGGAGACGCAGCTCTCTGTCCGCTTTATCGACGGCTGCTCCGACACGGTGAGCAACCGGGCGCTGGAGCAGGCGGCCCACGACAATCTCTGCGCAGCGCCTTTGCCGGAGTACAGCGAGGCGGAGCGCGACTATGCCCGGGCGCTCATCGCCTCCTTCCCCGTCGTGCCCGGTACGCTCGCGGCGGAGTACGCCGATGTGCTGACGCCGGAGCAGATTAATTATGTAAACCAGATGACGGTGAACGGCACCGCGCCCATCAATGAGTTTGTGCTGCCCCTGTACCACAGCGAGCGGGTGCACATGGGCTCCACCGACGTGGGCGACGTGAGCTGGCAGACGCCCACGGTGCAGATCTACACCGCCTGCCAGGCCGCCGGAAGCCCCGGCCACAGCTGGCAGAACGTGTCCAGCGGCAAAAGCAGCCTGGGCTACAAGGGGATGCTTTACGCGGGCAAGGTGCTGGCAGGTCTTGCCATCGACCTTTTGACCCGGCCGGAGCTTCTGGAGCAAGCCAGGGCGGAATTTGAGGAGAAGACCGCGCACGGCTACGTCTGCCCCATCCCGCCGGACGCCGTGCCAACGGCGCTTTGATCCGCGTGATTGCATAATAAATACGCACGGAACCGCCAGACGGCGTTTCCGTGCGTGCTTTTTTCAGTTTGCTCGGATGCTGTCGAGCTGCCCGAGCAGCCACTCCGGGGAGATGCCGCGGGCGTCCACGGAGACAAGCACACCGCTGTCGTAGAGGACGCTGAAGCGGAGCAGGGCCGCGCCGTCATAGTCCAGATGCGTTCTGGCGCCGATCAGCTCCGGCGTCAGGTCCCCGGCGCGGAAGGTCGGGTTTTCCATCGTCAGACGGTGTTCCGGCGCGACGGCGTAGTACCAGTTTTCCGCGGGATAGCGGCTGAAATCGTATTTCTCGCCTTCATCGGGCAAGGCCAGGCGCTGCATCGCGTCCTCCGTCGCCGGGGAGACGCGCCAGATGAGGCTGCGGCGCTCGTCCATCTTGTACCACTGGGCCAGGAGCCAGTCGACCGTCAGCGCCTCCCCCACCGCGCCGAGCTGGTAGCGGCGCATCTCCGATTCCTCCATCCCCTCCGGCTCCGCCTGCGGGAGAT
>SVKR01000077.1 GCA_015068365.1 Oscillospiraceae bacterium | reverse complement strand
GCCCACCTTGCCGGGGTACTCATCCAGTGCGCCGGTGCTGTTGACGTAAACCACCGGCACATCAAAGGCGCTGACATAGAGCGAGCAGCGCAGGTCGTTCTGCTTGCGCTCCTGCTCGATCTTTTTGGGATCGTCCGGGGAGGCGCTGGGAACCAGGATCATGCTGATGGATTCGTCCTTGACGCCCTCATAGAAAAGCACCCGGCGGAAGTCATATCCGATGGCAACGCCCACCTTGCCGAAGGGGGTCACGATGGTGTTTTTGAAATTGCCGCGCTTGAAGACCGCGGACACGCCTTCGGACTGGGTGGCGGCGCCGCACACGCCCTTCGGCCCCACGATCATGTAGCGGTTGTAAAAGTCCCTGCCCTCTCTGTCCGCGTAGCCGACGCCGAGATAGATGTTGTATTTGGTCGCCATCCGGAGCGCCCATTCCGTGGTGGTCTTGCCCTTTTCGTCCGCATACTGCCAGATGTACTGGTTC
This sequence comes from Oscillospiraceae bacterium, assembly GCA_015068365.1. Lineage (GTDB taxonomy): Bacteria > Bacillota > Clostridia > Oscillospirales > Oscillospiraceae > SVKR01. Next base: position 2,603 of record SVKR01000077.1, on the reverse strand, counting down.
GGGATGAAAGCGCAGAGCGACAATTCCGGCAGCACCACCAGATCCGGTTCCTGCAGCTCGTCGGAATCCTGCTTGGGAAGCTGCGCGATCAATCCCTCGATATACGCCTGCCGCTCTGCAAGCCCCCGGATATCATTGTTCAGTTCCAGCGCAAAAACTCTCATTTTTTCGTCTCCTCTGCATTCAAAATCGTGGCGTCAGACGCTGACGCGGTATTCCGCATACATCATGCGGGTGAGGATGGCTGCCACCTCGGCGCGGGTGATGGTGTTGTCGGGCCGGAACTCGCCGAAAGTCTCACCCATTGTCATATGTGTAACATATAGTACCATTCTCCGGCATAATTTGCAATGCGGAAAACAAATTTTCAGGCAGGGTAAGTTTGCGCAGGGCTAATCCTCATTATATACTATTATTTGATAAAAGCATTTCCAAATCGGATTTTTTCCGCTATAATAGAATTATTGTGCTGTTGCAGGACAGCAATAAAAAGCGGGGTGTTGTGTTTGATTTCCCTGATCTTATCTTTTGCGGTGCTGATCGCGGGTTATTTCATCTATGGCGCAGTGGTGGAAAAGGTGTTTGCGCCGGATGACCGGGAGACGCCTGCTTATGCGAAGCAGGACGGGGTGGATTTTCTCCCCATGCCCACCTGGAAGGCGTTTCTGGTGCAGCTTCTGAACATCGCGGGCACTGGCCCGATCTTCGGCGCGCTGATGGGCGCCTGCTTCGGCCCGGTGGTGTTCCTCTGGATCATCTTCGGCTCCGTGCTGGGCGGCGGCGTCCACGATTATATGTCCGGCATGATCTCCGAGCGGCACGACGGCGCTTCCATCGCTGAGCTCAGCGGCATCTATCTGGGCAAGGGCGCAAAGTGGGGCATGCGCATTTTCTCCATTCTGCTCCTTGTCTTGACCGGCACGGTGTTCGTCACCTCCCCCGCCGCGCTCTTGGCGCGCCTGACGCCGGACACGCTGAACGGCACATTCTGGATCATCGTGATCCTCGCCTATTACGTCCTCGCCACGCTTTTGCCCATCGACAAGGTCATCGGCAGACTTTATCCCCTGTTCGGCGCGGTGCTGATCCTCATGGCGGCGGGCATCCTCGGCGGCATCATCGCCGGGGGCTATACCGTCCCGGAGCTCACGCTGCGAAACCTGCACCCGGCGGGGCTGCCCGTCTGGCCTTTCATGTTCGTCACCGTAGCCTGCGGCGCCATCTCCGGCTTCCACGCCACCCAGTCGCCCATGGTGGCAAAATGCATCCGCTCCGAAAAGTTAGGGCGCAAGGTGTTTTACGGCGCCATGCTCTCGGAGAGCGTGATCGCCCTTGTGTGGGCGGCGGGCGGCGTCGCCTTTTACGGCGCCACCGGCGGACTGCAGAACGCTCTTTCATCGCTGGGGCAGTCCGGCGCAGTCTATGACATCGCCACCGGGATGCTGGGACCGGTAGGCGGTGTGCTTGCCATCGTGGGCGTCATCGCCTGCCCCATCACCTCCGGCGACACCGCCTTCCGCTCCGCCCGGCTGATCCTGGCGGAGATCACGAAGCTGGACCAGAAACACATTCTCAACCGCCTCATCATCACCCTGCCGCTTTTGGGGGTGGGCGCGGTGCTGACGCAGCTGGATTTCAACGTGCTGTGGCGCTATTTTTCCTGGAGCAACCAGACGCTGGCGATGATCTCCCTCTGGGTCGCCACGGCGTATCTGCTGAAGACCCACACCCGCCGGCGCGCCAGCCTGCTGACGGCCATCCCCGCCACGTTCATGTCGGCGGTCAGCATGACCTATATCCTCATGGCAAATGAAGGCTTCGGCCTCAGCGCGAGGATCGGCTACCCTGCCGGATGCGTGTTTGCCGCCGCGCTCTTTGCGGTCTATATCATCCTGGGGCGGAAGGTGGAACCCTCTGCCGCGCCGGACATTCAGCATACGGGAGGCAATACGAACATGAAAGAACACGATCACAAAAATATGCCGTCGATCATCTGCGCGGTCACCATTGTGGGGTTCCTCGTCTGTGTCGTCGTCCTCGTCTGGCGCGGGATGCATCAGGTGTCCGACTGGCTGTTTCTGCTGGTGTGCGTCTACTACGGCCTTGTGCTCTACTACGGCGTGAAGGGCTATCATAAGCCCCACGGCAACATGGTGCGCTGGCTCATCCTGATCCTCGCCGTCTTTGTGGCGGGTTCCGTGCTCACGCAGATCGAGCGTTTCAGCGCCGCCTGGCCCATCATTCTCTCCAACGACCTGGCGATTCTTGCCATGGGCTTTCTCGCCGGGCGCCTGCACAAGGTGGAGAAAAACAAATACATCACCGTTTTCGTGTCCCTCATGCTCCTGATCCGCTGCTTCTGGTTCCTGGAACACCCCGGAATGTCCGGGGCGGACGCGGTGCTTTTCGTCCTGGACCGCTGTCAACCCATCTTCATGTGGCTGACGCTGCTGCTCATCTACTTCTACCGCTATGCGGAGCATAAGGAAGCCGGGCTCATGGTGGACGACGGCAAATAAGGGCGCCGCATCTGCTCTGCCGCATGCACCAGACACAGAACGTTAAGGCACATATTGTTTCCCTATGATAAGCAAAAAAACTCT
>SVKR01000076.1 GCA_015068365.1 Oscillospiraceae bacterium | reverse complement strand
TCAATGGACTTGATCTGGTTGTTCTTCGTCATGTAGTCGAACACGGCGTTCAGTTCTGCGTCATTCAGAACCTGGGTGTTGGACTTGGGACGGTCATAAAACTTGGAGATGATATCTGCAATCTCCTTGGGGGTCGTGCCGAAATCGGTAGCGACCTCCTTCAATCGATACTTCACAAAACTCATCTATAAACGCACCTCCAAAATGTGACAGGTCTTCCTGTCATTCCGAGCCAGTGCGCACACTGGCGTGGGAATCCGTGTCGATTGGTGCGGGGGACGGATTGCCGCGGCGCTGCGCGCCTCGCAATGACGGGATGGGGCGAGCGGTGCGGGGGCCTATGTGGTGCCGCTCCCCCCTCACCTCCTCCGCCAACTCGGTGCTGCCACGGGGTTTTTCATGCAGACGTAGCGCAGCTCGTCGTAGATGTGGTCCTCCCCGGCGGTGTCCACGTCCTCCGGGTCGCTCTCGGAGTACACCAGCGCCGGGACGGTGCGGATGAAATTGCGGCAGGTGGAGAAGACCGCCAGCCCCGGCAATCCGTCGTCGCCGAAGGCGAGGCGGTGGTGCACCTGCATCTTCCCCGCGATGCGCGCATGGTCGCCGCGCTCAAAATGCACGCGCTGCCGCTCCATCAGCGCGCCGATGCTCTCCGTGCCGTCGCTCTGCCAGATGGCGGGGTCGGCCACGCGCAGGATCTCCCGCCCATGCAGGTTGGGGTCCTCCGATTCGATGGCGCGGATGCGCCGGGCCACGGCGGCGGGCTCTAATTTCAGCCCCTCGTTCGGCACGCCGGTGCAGCCGTAATACTCCCGGATGCGGTAAAGCCGCCGCTGCGCATCGACGGCGTACCAGCCCACGGAGAACGGCCGGGCGTAGCCCCAGTCCATCGCGCACCAGACGCGCCAGTCCGCCGGGATGGCAAACGGGTCGATGACGTGGGTGCCTTTCCGGTCCGCGAAGTGCGCCGGGTCGCAGCGCCACTCGGTGAACACCTGGCCGACGAAGCTGTCCCAGTCGCCGTAGAGCATCGCGCGCTTCTCCGCCTCCGGCAGGCTGGCCAGGCGGCGGATGTAGCCGGGGTCGTTTTCCAGCAGCGCGGGGTTGTCGTAGACGCTGGAGGGGACGAAGATGCGCGTCTGCTCGCTCTGCCGCGCCGTGCCGTCCGGGGCGCGCCAGGTGACGGTCTCGCGGATGGGGGTCATGGGCGGCGCGGGGGTGATGAACCGGGCCTTGACCCAGCCGTGCCCCACGCCGCCGGGGTTGGCCGTGGCGCGCAGGTACACCCGCGTGCCCGGCCCGCCGGGGCGGTTGCGCGAGAACAGGAAGCGGTACTCCTCCTCGCGGAACTGCGTCAGCTCGTCAAAGCCGATGAAGTCGAAGGCCTGGCCCTGGTATTTCAGCCGGTCGGCCGAGTGCTGCAGGCTGCCGAACAAAATCTTCGCCCCGCTCGGGAAGCGCCAGCAGTGGTTCGCGGCGTTGTAGCGCGCGCCGGGGAAGGCCGCGGGGTAGTAGCGCTCGGATTTTTCGATGAGCTCGCGCAGCTCCGGGTAGGTCTTGCGCAATATGAGGCCGCGGTACCAGGGGATGCTGACCTGGCGCAGCGCCTCGACGACCAGGGCGTCGGACTTGCCGCCGCCCGCCGCCCCGCCGTACAGCGCCTCATACTCCGGCCGGGCGAGAAAGATTTTTTGCCGCGCCTGCGGCGTCCAGATGGTCATAGCGTGTCCTTTCTGTGGGGGTGTGGGACGAATCTCCCCTGTCATTCCGAGCCAGTGCGCACTTTTCGCGAAGGCGAAAAGTCGTGGCGTGGGAATCCGCGTCGATTGGTGCGGGGGGACGGATTGCCACGGCGCTGCGCGCCTCGCAATGACGGGATGGGGCGGGCGTGTGCGCCGCGCCACATAGGCCCCCTTTCGGAAAGGGGGCTGTCAGCCCGCAGGGCTGACTGAGGGATCGGGTTCAATCCGCCGGAGGCACCATATTCCTTCGGAAAGCGGTATCTCCGATGGATTTCAACTCGATCCCTCCGGCCCTGCGGGCCACCTCCCTTTCCGAAAGGGAGGCAAAGCGCACGGCGCCGCACCGCACCCCCGTAGGGCGCGCTGTCCTCAGCGCGCCGTGCCCCCCTCCGCCTTGCCCCCCATCCCATCGCCATCCCGCCCTGCGGGGCGACAAATTGAAAGGAGAACCCACATGCTCGAATCCACCATCCATCCCATCGACCTGACGGCCTTCGGCCCCACGGTGTACGACGGCGGGGCCGGCACTGCCGGCGTGGAGCTGAACACCAACACCACCACGCAGCCCAGCCTCTCCGACGAGAACAAGACCTTCTGGGACAAGGCGCTCATCGTGCTGGCCGGGCCGGAGCTGGTGCACGACCAGTTCGCGCAGACGCGCGACATCCCGCGCGGCAGCGGCAAGACCATCGAGTTCCGCCAGTTCGACCCCCTGCCGGAGATCACCGCGCCGCTGGACGAGGGCGTGACCCCCGACGGGCAGGAGCTGTCCGTCCGCGCCGTGACGGCCTCGGTCAGCCAGTACGGCGGCTACGTCACCACCTCCGACGTGCTGGACATGACCGCGCTCGACCCCGTGGTGAACGAGGCCACGCGCCTCATCGCGCGCCAGGCGGGCGAGACGCTGGACACCATCACGCGCGAGGCCGTGAACGCCGGCACCAACGTGCTGTACGCCCGCGGCGTCACCTCCGGCAGCCCCAACGCCGCTGCCCCCACGTCCCGCGCCGCGCTGGGCTACACCGACGCCGGCACCAACCACAACATCGCCGTGGAGGACGTCAAGCGCGCCGTGCGCATCCTCAAGCGGCAGGACGCCCCGAAGATCCGCGGCGACTACGTGGCCATCATCCACCCGGACGTGGCCTTTGACCTGATGCGCGACCCGGAGTGGCTGGCCCCGCGCCAGTACGCCGACCCGAAGGACCTCTACTCCGGCGAGATCGGCAAGCTCTACGGCGTGCGCTTCATCGAGAACACCCGCGCCAAGGTGTTCAGGGCCGATCCTCTCACCGGGGGCAGCAAGACCCTGAGCGTCAAGACCGCGGTCACCTCCGGCACGTCCGTCGCCGTGAACGAGGCGATCACGTCCGCCGACGCTGCCGCGCTGGCCGGTCGTAAGGTCATGGCGGGCGACACCGAGGTCACCATCGCCTCCGCCACCGCCGGCGACGCGGGCAGCGCCTCCCTGACGCTCTCCGCCGCGGCCACCATCGCCAAGGACACCGTGATCTGGCCGGAGGGCGCGGGCGCGGGCGGCGCGGACGTGTACTCCACGCTGTTCCTCGGCGACGACGCCTACGGCACCACCAAGGTCACCGGCGGCGGGCTGCAGCACATCGTCAAGCCCCTCGGCTCCGGCGGCAGCAGCGACCCGCTGGACCAGCGCGCCACCGTGGGCTGGAAGGCGCTGAAGACCGCGAAGATCCTGGTGCAGCAGTACATGGTGCGCCTGGAATCCACCGCGACGCCCTGACGGGAGGTGCAGCACATGACCGCGAAGCACAATGACCAGACCGTGGAGCTGACCATCCCCCGCGTCACGGCGGAGGACCGGCCCGTGTTCCTGGGCGTGAACGGCGAGTGCGTGCGCATCCGCCCGGGCGAGACGGTGCGCGTGGCGCGCCGCTTCGCCGAGGTGTGGGAAAACGCGCAGGCGCAGGAGGCCGCCGCGCGCGAAGCCTGCCGCCGCGCCGACCGCGCCAGCAAAACCGCCCTCGCCGCGCTGTAAGGGGAGCGGGGCGCGGCGCACCCCCCGTAGGGCGCGCTGTCCTCAGCGCGCCGCACGTACAACGCAATCACTCCCGTATGCCGCGCCGCACCACATAGGCCCCCTTTCGGAAAGGGGGCTGTCAGCCCGCAGGGCTGACTGAGGGATCGGGTTTGATCCGCCGTCAGGCACCTTATTTACGAAAGCGGTATCTCCGATGGATTTCAACTCGATCCCTCCGGCCCTTCGGGCCACCTCCCTTTCCGAAAGGGAGGCAAAGCGGGGGGGAAGGCGCGGCGCGCCCCCCGTAGGGCGCGCTGTCCCGTAGGGCGCGCTGTCCTCAGCGCGCCGTGCCCCGCGCCGGCGCACCGCGCCACGTAGGCCCCCTTTCGGAAAGGGGGCTGTCAGCCCGCAGGGCTGACTGAGGGACCGGGTTCAATCCGCCGGAGGCACATTATTCCTTCGCAAAGCGGTATCTCCGATG
>SVKR01000075.1 GCA_015068365.1 Oscillospiraceae bacterium | reverse complement strand
GGCGGTTTGTGTTATCTTGTTCATAGCGAATAGAGGTACACCTGCCTTTCGGTTTTGTCTGAGCAACTCAACCCTAACACAGGTACTCTCTATTCGCTATTCTTTTTTTGCTATCTGTCACACATCATTGTAGAACCTACAGTGCAACGTTTTAAGTTTCTTTTCAGAAGATTGCGCTATACTGCGGATGCTGGTATAATGACGGCATAAGAAAGGCGGAGAAACGGCATGAACATTCTGCTGGTAGAGGACGAGCTGGCCCTTTCCAACGCGGTAAAAAAGCTGCTGGAGCAGCGGGGCTATTTTGTGGACGCGGTGTACGACGGGGCCTCCGCCGTGGACTACGCCACGGGGATGGACTATAACCTGATTATTCTGGACGTGATGCTGCCGCGGCTGGACGGCTTTGAGGTGCTGCGCATCCTGCGCAGCGAGGGCATCCACGCGCCCATTCTGATGCTGACCGCCCGCTCCACCGTCCCTGACAAGGTGACGGGGCTGAACGGCGGCGCGGACGACTATATGACCAAGCCCTTCGACACGGAGGAGCTGCTGGCCCGGGTGGGCGCGCTGACCCGCCGCACCGGCGAGGTGGTGGTGAACACCGCCGGGTTCGAGGATCTGACGCTGGACATCGCCTCGGCCACGCTGCGCTGCGGGGACAAGTCCGTCCAGCTCAGCCACAAGGAATTTGAGGTCATGAAGACCTTTCTCTACAACCCCGGCATGACCATCACGAAGGATATGCTCATCAACAGCGTCTGGGGCATGGAGTCCGAGGCCACGGACAACAACGTGGAGGTCTACATCTCCTTCCTGCGGAAAAAGCTGAAATTCCTCAAATCCCGGGTGGGCATCAAAAATCTGCAGAAGATCGGCTATCGTCTGGAGGTGGAGCCGTGCTGAAGGGCTATCGGCGGCGCTTTGTCGCCTATAACATGCTTCTGGTGGGCGTGGTGCTGCTGGTGGCGCTGGTGTACCAGGGGGTGTATCTGTGGCGCAGCTCCTATCAGGAGATGCAGAACACAATGCGCCTCATCGTGGAGCCGCTGGGCGGTGCCCGCTGGGGCGACATGATGCCGGACGGCTTCGGCGAGCAGCCGCCGGAAAAGCCGCCCATGGACGCGGACTTCGTCCCCGGGCATTTTCCCGGCGACCGGGCGGAGCGCCGGGGCGGCGAGGAGGGGATTTTGGCCGTTTTCTACGACGGCGACAGCGACAGCGTGACGCTTTTGTCCCGCGACAGCTTTCTGGACGAGGAGACGCTCTCCGCCGCCGCCCGCAGCGCCGCGGCGGAAAGCGACAGCTTCGGCAAGCTCAGCGAGCTGGGCCTCTATTATTATAAGGAAGACGGCGCGGAGCGCTGCCGCATCGCCCTGGCGGACACCGCCTACCTCAGCTCCCGTATGGTGAAGAATGTGCTGACGCTCTCGGCGGTTTTCGTGGGCTCCATGGCGCTGGTGTTTGCCATCAGCGTGTTCCTCTCCCGGCTGGCGGCGCGCCCGATGGAGGAGGCGGTGGAGCTGGAGCGGCAGTTCGTGGCGGACATCTCCCACGATCTGAAAACTCCCATCACCGTCATATTGGCGAACAACGCCATTTTGCGCTCCAATCCCGACAGCACCGCCGCGGAGCGGGAGCAGTGGATGCGCAGCACCGACGAGGCGGCCAAGGGCATGATGACCCTGGTGGGCGAGATGCTGACCCTCTCCAACCTGGACAGCGTGGGGCGCAATGTCATGCGCGTGCCGGTGGATCTGTCCTCCGCCGCGGAGAAGGCGGCGCTGCAGCTGGAATCCCTGGCCTACGAGAAGGGCGTGGAGATTGAAACCGACATCGCCGAGGGCGTGACCGTGCTGGGCGACAGCGAGTATCTCAGCCGCATCTGCGGCGGTCTGCTGGATAACGCCCTGAAGTATGAGCCGTCAGGCGGCGGCGTGCTGGTGCGCCTGAACACAGCGCGGCGCAAGGCGCGCTTTTCCGTCGTCAACCGGGGCAGCAGCATCGCCCCGGAGGACCTGCCCCACATTTTTGAGCGCTTTTACCGGGGCGACAAGGCGCGCTCCGGCCGGGGCGGCCACGGGCTGGGCCTGCCCATCATCCGGCAGATGACGGAGCTTCTGGGCGGCCAGATCAGCGTGCAGAGCCGCGAGGGCGAGGGCACGGAGTTCACCGTGACCTTCGACATCGCCGAATAAGCGGACAGGAAAAATCAGCCGTGCGGAACCATATCCGCACGGCTGATCAAGCTGTCGACAAAGTGTCGACAGCTTGAAAAGCAAAAACCGAAACATTGAAAAATGTTCCGGTTTTTGCGAGGATTGAACGTGCAGGGGGACTCCCGTCCCCCCTCACACCCCCCCATGCAAAACGGTTCCTTTACAAAGCAGGGCTTGTCTGCAGTCTGAATCAGCCGTGCGGAAACGCTTCCGCACGGCTGATTCAGTATTATTATATTATGATCTTTCAGCTCCGGGGCACGTCCGGCAGCTCGATGTCCAGATAGCTCTCCACGATGTCCATCACGGTGTCGTCCCGCAGGATGATGGAGATCTCAATGCGGCGGTTGGCAGCGCGGCCTTCCTTGGTGGCGTTGCTGGCCACGGGGCGGGTCTTGCCGTAGCCCGCGGCGCAGAAGAAGCTGGCGTAGTCGTCCAGCGTGCCGCCGTCATTTTCCATCAGATAGCCCAGCACGGCATTGGCGCGGGCCGTGGAAAGCACGCGGTTGGTCTCGTCCGTGCCGGTGGAATCCGTGTGGCCGGAGATGACGATGCTGTCCACATATTTGGCGTTTTCATCGTCGGCCAGGAATTTTGCGAAGACCTCGGTCAGCTGGTCCAGCGCGGGCGCGGCGTCCTTCTTGATCTCCGACGAGCCCAGGTCGAACAGAATGCTCTCGCTGAGGATGATGTTGCCGTTGCTGCCGATGCTGACCTTGCCGGCGTCGCCGCCCATGACCTTGACCATGCTGTCGCGGATCTGCTCCAGGATGCTCAGGCGCAGCACGGCGATGGTCTGCATCTGGCTGCGCATGGCAAGCAGCTCTTCGCTGGCGGCTTTCATGTAGTCCTCCTGCTCGCCGATGAGGGCGTTCTGGTCCGCCAGGAGCTGGTCCTGCGCGGCCAGCTCCTCCTGCTGCTGCGCCAGGAGCAGCTTTGCCTCATCCAGATCGATGGTGATCTTCGCCAGGTCGTCCTCGGCCTCCTTGACCTCCCGCAGCGTAAGGGAGAGCACGTCCTGGGTGTCGGCCAGGGTGATGCGGGTCTCGGCCAGGGCCTCCTGGGTGCTGCGCAGGTTGTTGCCGGTGATGAGGTTCTGGATGTAGCTGAGGAGCATGAGGAAAAACAGGATCAGGGCGACAGCGCTCATCATATCGGCATAGCTCGGCCAGAAGCCCTGCTCGCCCTCGGCGCTTTTCACCAGCTCGTCGGAGCGGCCTTTGTACTGCCGTCTCATCTGCGCTCTCCCTCCATCCTGCGATTGACCTCCCGCAGGGCGTTGGCCAGGTCACGGACCGCAAGGTCCATGCGCTCCACGCTGCCGCGCAGGTTATAGTCCACCTCGGCAAAGTCGTGCACGCCGGCGTTGAAGGTGCCCACGGTTTTGTCGAACTGCTCCATGGCGGTGCGGTTCTGGGCGGCGGTGCGCACCAGGGCATCCGCGCTCTTGCCCATGGCGTCCTGGATTCTGTCGGCGGTGCCGTTCAGCGCGGCGATCATCCGCTTCACCAATCCGGCGTCGTCCGTGGCGCTTTCCGTGGCAAGCTGCGGGGCCACCTCGGTGTCCAGCCACAGCTCCAGCGCCGTCTCCAGCTTCTCCCGCTCCGCCTGGGGGTTGAGGATGGTGCGCAGGATCGTGAGGACAATGGAGCAGCCCGCGCCCACCAGGGAGGTATAGAAGGCCACGCCCATGCCGCTCAGTGCGCTGAGCAGTCCGCCGCCCACGCTGTCCAGCACGCTCAGCCACTGGTCGGTGTTGCTCAGGCCGATCAGCTTGCTCAGCGAGGCCACGGAAAGGCTCAGGCCCAGGAAGGTGCCGAACAGGCCCAGCGTCACGAACAGCGAGACGGCGTTATTCAAAAACCGCTCGCCCAGCAGCAGCGTGCCCAGGCGCTTGCCCACCACATCGGAGATGATGGCGGGGGTGTTGACATCCTGGCCGTATTTTTCGTATGCCGCGGTGAACTCCCGTTTCAGCACGGTGTGGAAGTCGTCCTCCGCGCCTCCGGCGCCGGCGGCGCCGAGCCGGCGGTAACGCGCGCACACCAGCAGCAGCACCGCGATGGCCAGCACAAACAGCAGCGCGATCACCACGATCACCGCGAAGCCCGCAGGGGGCAGAGAGCTGAAAATGCCCATTCGTCATTCCTCCAATCGTTGATTTGCCCGTTTCTCCGGCCAAAATGCGCCGGAGCATTGCTTTCTTCGACATAAGTATTATAACAGAATTCCATCAAAATTACAAATTTCCGCCCCTTTGCCGGTTTTTTTCGGGCATAAATGCGCGCCGGAACGGAAATACTTTGGAAAAAGGAGGCATGCGAAATGATCGAACAGGACACGGTCAAGCTTCTGCGGGAGTGCGACGCCGGGGTGAAGATGGGCATCGAATCCATTGAGGACGTGCTGGGGCACGTGCGCTCCCACACCATGGAGCGGCAGCTCACGGAGTGCAAGCAGGCCCACGCCGCGCTGGGCAGCGAGCTGCAGACGCTGCTGGACCGCTATCACGACGCCGGAAAGAACCCGCCGGCGCTGGCCTCGGCCATGTCGGAGATGATGACGAACCTGAAGCTGGCAGTGAACGAAACCGACGCCACCATCGCCAGCGTGATGACCGACGGGTGCAACATGGGGGTGAAGTCCCTGAATCGCTATCTGAACCAGTACAAGGCCGCCGACGAGGTCTCGAAGGATATCGCCAAGCGGCTCATCAACCTGGAGGCCAAGCTGGCCGTCGACCTGCGGGCCTATCTCTGAACGGACGCCGGGCGAAAAAACACTTGACAAGCTCTGCGCGGTGTGCTTTAATTCTTTTATATTTTAACGCACTGAAAAATGCGATGACGGAATTATGCCGTGGCCTGCGGCGTCCACAGAGAGTCGGCGGCGGGTGCGAGCCGATGCGCGCGGTCACAATGGCAGTCTGCTTCCCGAGCAGGTCTTATGAACGTCTCCCCGGCGGGAGATCATTAGTTTGACCCGGCCGGCCCCGTTACAAGGCCATGGACTTGTTGGAGTCCGAGAGAGATCGTGTCCGCGAGGGCACGGTAATCAGGGTGGTACCGCGAAAATGAGTTTCGTCCCTGAAGCCGCGACATGCGGCTTCAGGGTTTTTTGTTTTTTCAGAGAAAGGAAGATACTTATGCGAACGATCCGAATCAGCGACATCACGATGAAGGTTTCCCCCGAAGCGGGGGGCTTTTCCCTGAGTTTCCGGGAAAAGATCGAGCTTGCAAAGCTGCTGGACAAGCTGGGCGTGGACGTCATTGAGGTCAGCCCCGTGGTGAACCGGCGGATCGACACGCTTCTGGTGAAGTCCCTGGCCAGCGCGGTGCGCCACAGCGCCATCGCCCTGCCGCTGAACATCGCCGACGACGACGCAGCCGAGGCGGCGTGGAACGCCGTGAAGGAAGCCGTCCGGCCGCGGCTGCAGGTCTCCGTTCCCGTCAGCACGGTGCAGATGGAATATCTCTGCCACAAAAAGCCCGCCCAGATCCTGGAGCTCATCTCCTCTCTGACGGCCCGGTGCCGGGCCTACGGCTGCGAGGTGGAGTTCGTGGCGGAGGACGCCGGGCGCAGCGAGCCGGAGTATCTGGCCCAGGCCATCGCCGCGGCGGTGGAGGCCGGCGCCGGCATCGTCACCGTCTGCGACACGGCGGGCACGCTTCTGCCGGAGGAGTTCGGCGCCTCCGTGGCCGCCATCCGCGCCACGCTGCCGGAGACGGTCACCCTGGGCGTGCGCTGCTCCAACGAGCTGTTCATCGCCGAAAGCTGCGCCATGGCGGCCATCGCCGCCGGGGCGGATGAGGTGAAGTGCGCCGCCTGCGGCAGCTTTACCGCGGCGCTGGACAAGCTGACCCACATTCTGAAGATTCGCGGCGCCGACGCCGGCCTTGCCTGCGGCGTGCGCGCCACGGAAATGCAGCGCAGCATCTCCCAGATCCGCTGGATGTGCGAGACCGACCGCAGCAAGTCCTCCCCCTTCGATTCCGGCGTGCGGGACGACCCCGGCGGCTTGGAGCTTTCCGTGCATGACGACCCCTCCGCCGTGCTGAAGGCGGCGGCGCATCTGGGCTACGACCTCAGCGAGGAGGACGGCCCCAAGGTCTACGAGGCCTTCAAGCGCATCGCCTCCCGCAAGGAGCGGGTGGGCGCCCGC
>SVKR01000074.1 GCA_015068365.1 Oscillospiraceae bacterium | reverse complement strand
CTGTCATTCCGAGCCAGTGCGCACACTGGCGTGGGAATCCGTACTTCCTTTCATAGGAAAAACGGATTGCCACGGCCCCTTGCGGGGCCTCGCAATGACACATTGCGTATTTTGCAACGCGCCCGAAGATTGAACGTGCAGGGGGACTCCCGTCCCCCCTCACACCCCCCCATGCAAGACGGTTCCTTTACAAAACAGGGTTTGTCTACAGTCTGAAAGGCGCATCCCCAAATCGGGGATGCGCCTTTTTGTGGTTTTGTGGTGGGGGGCGGCATCTCATGCATTTCCTCCCGTAGGGCGCGTCGTCCCCGACGCGCCGCCGTTACCCCTCGCTCTCCTCCGGCAGCTTCACGAACCAGAAATCCCGGTCCACCGCGCCGCTGATGCCGTCGATGCCCTCGGCCACGGCGTTCTGCCAAAAGCTGTGCGCGTAATAAAAATCGCTCTCCGCGCCCAGCGCCCCGATCCACAGGGGCAGATCGCGCAGCGCGGGCAGGTCATAGCTGAAATAGGCCAGATAGCGGTAGGCGTAAAGCCCCGGGGTGTAGCCCGCCGCGGCGATGCGCCGGGCGAAGGCCACGGCGCAGGCGGTGACGGTCTCGCCGTCCAGCCCGTCGGTGCGGGCGGTGTCGTGGATGATGTCCTCCCAGTCGAAGAACACGGGCAGCGCCAGCGCCTCGGGCGCCACGCCGTCCAGCAGCCCCAGCAGGAACTCGGCCTCCTCCTCCGCCTCCTCCGGCGTCACCGCCTGGGAGAAGAAGTAGACCCCCACGTCCAGCCCGGCTGCGCGCGCCCCGGCCAGATTCTCCCGGAAGCGCGGGTCGGCCACCAGCGTCCCGGCCTCGCCGTAGCCGCGGTAGCCTGCCCGCAGGATGGCAAAGTCCACCCCGTCGCGCCGCACGCGCGCCCAGTCGATCTCGCCCTGGTGCTCACTGACGTCCACGCCCATGCGCACGGCGTAGCCCTCCGGCACGGCCTTTAACCGCGACCAGCCCAGAAAGGCGCTCTCGTCCAGCTCGTCATGGCGCTCCACCCACATTTTGGTGCCGAAGCCGCTCTCCACCTCCACCATCCCGGCGTAGGGGTCCACGGTGGCGGCGGGGACGTGGACGATGCCGCCCAGCCCGCAGCCTGCCAGCACCAGCGCCAGCGCAAGGGCCAGCGCGGGCCATAAAATGTATCGTATCTTTCTCATGCCAACGATTGAAGCACCCTTTTGCATCGCAGTTGTAAACCCTTGAAATCCTATACACTCCATGGTATCATCTACCCAGCAAACGAAAGGGGGCAGCGCCCATGCGCTATCGCTCTGACAAAACCGGCAAGCCCATCTCGCAGCTGGGCTTCGGCTGCATGCGCTTCACGCGCTCCGGCGGCGGCATCGACCTTCCCAAGGCCGAGGCGGAGGTCTGCGCCGCCATCGACGCGGGCGTGAACTATTTTGACACCGCCTACCTCTACCCCGGCAGCGAGGACGCGCTCGGCAAAATCCTGGAGCGCACCGGCCGCCGCGACCGGGTGAACATCGCCACCAAGCTGCCCCAGTATTCCACCCACACCCTCGCCGCCATCGACCGCACCTTCCGCGAGGAGCTGAAGCGCCTGCGCACCGACCACGTGGACTATTACCTGATGCACATGTTCACCGATGTGCGCGAGTGGGAGTTCCTGCGCTCCATCGGCATGGAGGCGTGGCTGGACGCCCGGCAGGCGGAGGGCAGCATCCGCGCCGTCGGCTTTTCCTACCACGGCGACAGCGCCATGTTTCTGAAGATCCTGGACGCGCGCGACTGGGACATCTGCCAGATCCAATATAACTATATGGACGAGACCAGCCAGGCCGGCCGCGCCGGGCTGCACGCCGCGGCGGCAAAGGGCATCCCCGTCGTCATCATGGAGCCGCTGCGCGGCGGCAAGCTGGCCCGCCTGCCGGAGCGGGCGGAGGCCGTGCTGCGCGCCACGGGCCGGGGCTGGAGCGGGGCGCAGTGGGGCCTGCGCTGGCTCTGGGACCAGAGCGAGGTCACCTGTGTCCTCTCGGGCATGAACAGCCTGGAGATGGTGGCGGACAACTGCGCCGCGGCGGCCGAGGCCGCGCCCGGCGACTTTACGGACGCCGACCGCAGCGCGCTGGAGCAGGTCAAGGCCATCCTGCGCGAGAGCGAGAAGGTGGGCTGCACCGGCTGCCGCTATTGCATGCCCTGCCCGAAGGGCGTGGACATCCCCGGCGTGTTCCACTACTATAACCTGCTGGGCCAGCAGGGCCGGCTGGAGACGGTGTTCGAGTACGCGCGCAACATGGGCCTGCGGGAAAACCCCGGCTACCCGGACCTGTGCGTGCGCTGCGGCAAGTGCGAGCAGCACTGCCCCCAGCGCCTGCCCATCCGGGAAAAGCTGCGCGAGGCCGACCGCGCCCTGCGCCCCTTCCCTGTCCCCGCCGCCATGAAGCTGGTGCGCAAGTTCGTGGTGAAATAATTTGACAATATCTGCGTAGTCTTATAAAATATACCTGCCCCGAAAGGGGCAGGCGCTGTCAAGCGTAAAAAGGCGGCTTTACGTCACACCACCTGTAAAGGGGGTGCTGCTATGCCGATTACATTGACGTTTCACATCCTTCGCTGGACTGTGACCATCCGTGTAAAAAGCAGAAACCGCCACTCGGCCAAGTGACGGTTTCCATGCTTTGATTAAAGTACAAACCGAATAGGCGGAGCCGCTTTTGGCAGCGCCTTTTTCTGTAGTTATTATACTTCCCGCGCCGTGCGCTTGTCAAGGGCAAGCGCACGGCGGTTTTTTCTCCCTCACATCGCGTTGTTCTGCACGTCCACGCCGCTGCCGCCCTCGGCGCGGCGCTTGACCCGCAGCTGGTTGAACGCGCGGGCGAAGGCAAGCTGGCTCAGCACATAGTCCTTGTACGCCATGCGCTCGGACAGGGCGAGCCGCGCCTCCTCCAGCGCCTGGCGGGCCCTGGCCTCGTCGATCTCCTCCGGGGCATAGACCGTCTCGCACAGGAGCCTGGCGTCATTGGCGCTGACGTCCACCATCCCGCCGCCCACGGCGCAGATGCGCCGCGTGCCGTCCGGCAGGGTGAACTCCACCTCGCCGCCGTCGGCGATGGCGGCGGTCAGCGGGGCGTGGTGGGCCTGGATGCCCAGCATCCCGTCGGAGATCGGCACGACGAGCGACACGCACTCCCCGTTATAGAAGGTCCGCTCCGGGCTCAAAATCTCCAGATGAAAGACCGTCATCCCATCGCCTCCGTCAGCCCCTTGGCCTTGGCCCGGACGTCCTCCACCGTGCCGACGTTGAAGAACGCCGCCTCCGGGCAGTCGTCCAGCTCGCCGTCCAGGATGGCCTTGAAGCCGCGGATGGTCTCATCCAGCGGGACATAGACCCCCTGCACGCCGGTGAACTTCTCCGCCACGAAGAAGGGCTGGGAGAGGAAGCGCTGGATTTGTCTGGCGCGGTAGACCGTCTGCCGGTCCTCCGCCGACAGCTCATCCACGCCGAGGATGGCGATGATGTCCTGCAGCTCACGATAGGTCTCCAGCACCTCCTGCACCCGGCGGGCGACAGTGTAGTGCTCCTCCCCCACGATCTCCGGCTCCAGCATCCGCGAGGAGCTGTCCAGCGGGTCCACCGCGGGGTAAATGCCCATCTCCGCGATCTTGCGGCTCAGCACCGTGGTGGCGTCCAGATGGGCGAAGGTGGTGGCCGGGGCGGGGTCGGTCAGGTCGTCGGCGGGGACATAGACCGCCTGGACGGACGTGACCGAGCCCTCGCGGGTGGAGGCGCTGCGCTCCTCCAGCTCGCCCAGCTCGTTGGCCAGCGTGGGCTGATAGCCGGCGGCGGAGGGCATGCGCCCCAGCAGAGTGGACACCTCGCTGCCGGCCTGGATGAAGCGGAAAATGTTGTCGATGAACAGCAGCACGTCCTTGTGGCTCTCGTCGCGGAAGTGCTCGGCCATGCGCAGGCCCGTCATGGCCACGCGCATGCGCACGCCGGGGGCCTCGTTCATCTGGCCGAAGACCAGCGCGGTCTTTTCGATGACGCCGCTCTCGGTCATCTCGGTCCACAGGTCGTTGCCCTCGCGGCTGCGCTCGCCGACGCCGGCAAACACGGAATAGCCGCCGTGCTCATAGGCGATATTGCGGATCAGCTCCATGATCAGCACGGTCTTGCCCACGCCCGCGCCGCCGAACAGGCCGATCTTGCCGCCCTTGGCGTAGGGCGCCAGCAGGTCGATGACCTTGATGCCGGTCTCCAGGATCTCCTCGGCGCTGCTGCGCTGGGCGTAGGTGGGCGCGGGGCGGTAGATGGGCGCGCGCGGCACGCTGTCCGGAAGCTCCGGCAGGCCGTCGATGGTCTGGCCCAGCACGTTGAAGAGCCTTCCCAGCACCGCCTCGCCCACGGGCACGGCGATGGGGCTGCCCGTCGCGGTCACGTCCATGCCGCGGCTCAGCCCCTCGCTGGCGCCCAGCATGATGCAGCGCACCATGTCGCCGCTCAGGTGCTGCGCCACCTCCATGACGCGCACCTGCCCGTCGACCGTCACGGTCAGCGCCTCGCGCAGGCGCGGCAGCGCCCCGGCGGGGAAGCGCGCGTCGATGACCGGGCCGCTGACGGCGGCAACGGTGCCGATGTTTGCAGTTTTTTCTTCCATGTTCGTCATGTTGACGCCTCCCGCTTCGCGCGCAGGGCCTTGGCCCCGGCGGCGATCTCGGTCATCTCCCGGGTGATGGCGGCCTGCCGGATGCTGTGGTACTGCACCTTCAGCCGGGCCAGCATCTCCTCGGCGTTGCGCCCTGCGGAGCGCATGGCGGTCATCCGGGCCTCCTGCTCGCTGCAATAGCTGTCCACCAGCGCGCTGTAAATGAAGCCGGTCAGATAGCTGGGGATGCCCCCGTCCAGCACCGCCTCCGGCGAGGGGAGATACTCCTTGCCGTAGGCGTTCACCACGGTGCTTTTGTCGTAAAAGTCGCTGCTTTTCAGCGGCAGGAGCGTGCGCACCTTGGTCTCGCCGGGGCGCCCGGGGTGATAGTGGGTGTAGACGATCTCGATCTGCTGCAAGCGGGCGCGCTTGTATTCGTCCAGCAGGTCGGCGCACACGGCCATGGCCATGCGCAGCGTGGGAAAGGCCGCGGCGTAGTGGAATTTCTGCGCCACGGGGACGCGGCGGCTCTGGAAATACTGCCGCCCGTACTCCCCCACGATGAAGAGCATCAGGTCGTCCTCCTCGCGCATGCGCGCTTCGCAGGCGCGGATGGCGGTCTGGTTATAGCTGCCGGCCAGGCCCTTGTCGCTGGTGATGAGCAGCATTGCCCGCCCGAAGGGGTGCTCGTCGCTGGGCAGGCGGAAAAAGGGGCTGTTGTTCTCCGGCAGATAGTGCAGCAGCTCGCCCAGCTCCTGGCGCAGGGCTTTGAAGTACGGCGCGGTGCTCTCCAGCTCGCGCCGCGCGCGGCGCATCTTCACGCTGGAGATCATATACATCGCGTCAGTGACCTTTTTTGTCTCGTTGATGCTGTTGATCCTGCTGCGGATCTCCGCTGCTGTGGACATAGGACTACCTCACAAGTTCGTTGACCATCCGGGAAACTGCGCTGCGCCTCACGCCTCGCGCTGCGCGAAGAATTCCTTTGCTCCGGCGAGGACGGCCTCCTTCAGCTCCGGCGAAAAGGCCGCGGCGTGCTCGATGCGCAGGCACAGATTGGACCGGTTCGCGGCAAACCAGTCCAGCATCTCCCGCCGCACCCGGCCGATCTCCTTCGGCGGCACGTCCAGAAACAGCCGCGCCTGCGCGGTCAGCAGCAAAATGACCTGCTCCGCCATGGAAAAGGGCGCGTGCGCGCCCTGGCGCAGCAGCTGCATCAGCCCCGCGCCGTACTTCAGCTGCAGCGCGGTCTGCTCGTCCAGGTCGCTGCCGAACTGGGAGAAGACCTGCATCTCGCGGTACTGGGCCAGGTCCAACCGGACCGAGCCCACGGACTTTTTCATCATCTGGGTCTGAGCCGCGCCGCCCACGCGGGAGACGGAAAGCCCCACGTTCACCGCCGGGCGCTGGCCGGAATAGAAGAGGTCGGAGGCCAGGAACAGCTGCCCGTCGGTGATGGAGATGATGTTCGTCGGGATATAGGCGGACACGTCGCCGGCCTGGGTCTCCACGATGGGCAGGGCGGTCATGCTGCCGCCGCCGCGCCGGTCGGAGAGCTGGGCCGAGCGCTCCAGAAGCCGGGAGTGCAGATAGAACACGTCGCCGGGATAGGCCTCGCGCCCGGGGGAGCGCTCCAGCAGCAGGCTGATGGTGCGGTAAGCCACGGCGTGCTTGGATAAGTCGTCGTAGATGACCAGCGTGTCGCGCCCGTGGTACATGAAATATTCCGCCACGGCGCAGCCGGTGTAGGGCGCGATGTATTGCAGCGAGGCCGGGTCGCTGGCCGGGGAGGAGACGATGACGGTATAGTCCATCGCTCCGGCCTTTTTCAGCGTGTTCACCACGCGGGCGACGCTGCTGGCCTTCTGGCTGATGGCGACGTAGACACACACCACGTTCTTGCCCTTCTGGTCGAGGATGGTGTCCACGGCGATGGTGGTCTTGCCGGTCTCGCGGTCGCCGATGATGAGCTCGCGCTGGCCGCGGCCGATGGGGAACAGGGCGTCGATGGCGAGGATGCCGGTCTCCATGG
>SVKR01000073.1 GCA_015068365.1 Oscillospiraceae bacterium | reverse complement strand
TTTCGAGGACTTCCAGAAACAGCTTGCGGTATGGCAGCGTAAATACAACGATTTCCCCATGCGTCCTCTAAACTGGCGCTCTCCCAGGCAGCTACTCGCTTCTTTTCCTGTTGTGTAACACATCATTGACAAACCTACACTGAAAAGAAACTTAAAACGTTGCACAGCGGCCGGGAACGTGTTACTATTAAAAATAAGAAAAGAAAAAGGAGCGCCGGCCGTGACAGAATTTGAAAAGAGCCTTGCGGGGCTGGAATATGACTACCTCGACCCGGAGCTGAGCGCGCACAAGATGCGCGCCATGGTGCTGTGCCAAAGGCTGAACGCCATGGACATCCGGGACAGCGCCGGGCGGGAAGCCCTCATCCGCGAGCTTCTGGGCACCGTGGGGGCGCGCCCCCGGATCCTGGCGGAGTTTCACTGCGACAACGGGCAGAACATCCATGTGGGGGATGACTTTCTGGCCAACTACAATGTCACCATTTTAGACCGCGCGCCCGTCACTGTGGGCGACAGCGTCCTGATCGCCCCCGGCACCGTGATCACCACGGTAAACCACTCCCTGCACCCCGGCAGGCGCCGGGCGAACATCTGCACCGCGCTTCCCGTCACCATCGGCAATAACGTCTGGATCGGCGCCAACTGCACCATCCTGCCCGGCGTCACCATCGGGGACGACGCCGTCATCGCGGCGGGTGCGGTGGTGCGCACGGACGTGCCGCCCAGGGCCATCGTGGGCGGCGTACCGGCCAGGGTGCTGAAAACGGCGGAAGCGGACGACTGAGGAAAGAAGACCCCGGATCAATCAATACAGAGGGAGGACACAACGATGAAAAAACAGTTGCTTTGCATGCTGCTGGCGCTGGCGCTGCTGTGCGCGCTTTTGCCCGCGGCGGCGCTGGCAGCGCCCGTCGGCCTCGTCAAGCTGTCGGTTGACGTGCCCATGGCGGGGCAGACCCCGTCGGAGGTCGCCCCCGCCGTGATCGCCGGCGATGTCCACGTCTATGCCTACGACTGGCGCTGTGACGGCGAAAAACTGAGCAATTACTTTGACAAATTCGAGCTGGGCAAAACCTATACGCTCGTAATTGTGCTGTCCTCGTCCGGCGAGTTTTCTGCGCAGAGTACGGCGACCTATATCAACGAACTCGGCACTGCGAATGAGATCATCGACGCGCACAGCATCCGCCTCCGCCGCGACTTCACGGTGACCGGGGTGATGCTGAACGACCTGGACGTGACCCTGCCGCCGGCCACCGCCGGGACGAAGCTCTCCAAGGTCGCGGAGTACGGCGTCATCGAGGGCACGGAAGGCGCTGTCGTCCAGGCGATCTTCTGGCGTCTGAACGGCGAGGAGCAGCGCGTAAACACGTTCTTCAAAGCCGGTGAGACCTATGAGGCCTTTGTGCGCCTCTACGCGCTGGACGGGTACCGCTTTGCTGATCCGCTGCGCGTCAGGGTCAACGGCGAAACGCCCTATGAGATCGTCAGCACCGGGGAGTATGCCACCTTCCGGCTGGAGGTCACCTCCACGGCGCAGGCGAAGACCGCAGACGCGGTGAACGCGACCGTGGATGCGCCGAAAACCGGCGAAACGCCCGCGGAAAGCGCCGGAATTTTCGGCGGCGGCGGCTTCGGCATGGTCAACAGCTCCGACACCGTCCCCTGGGATTATTACCGCAACGGCCTTGCGTGGTATGACGAGACGGCGCAGGCCCCGCTGCGCTTCGACGAAGCCTTTCAGGGGGGACATAGCTATTCCGTTTCGCTCCACTTCAAGCTCTATGACGGGTATGAGTGGCCGGAGCCGTCCCTCCACCGCATCAACGGCAAGGCGCCGGCGTCCGTTGACGCGCAGGGCGACCGGCTGACGCTGCGCTATACCTTCCCGGCGCTCCCGGAAGCGAAGACCCTGACTTCCATCAAGATCCAGACGCCCCCGGTCCGGACGGAGTATCTTGTCGGCGAACTATTCGACAAGACCGGCATGGTGGTGCTCGCGGTCTATTCCGACGGCAGCGAGGAAGCCGTGACCGGCTACACGCTCTCGCCCGCCGGCGCGCTGAGCGAGAGCGACAAGGCCGTCACCGTCTCCTATTCCGACGGGACTGTGACCGTGACGGAGACGACGCCCATTGCGGTCACGGCGCCGAAGAAGACCCTGGTGTCCATCGCGGTGACCACGCCCCCGGCCAAGACGCAGTACACCGCCGGGCAGAGCTTTGACCCCGCGGGCATGGTGGTGACCGCCACCTACTCCGACCAGAGCACGGCGGCGGTGACGGGCTATACCGTGACGGGCGCGGCGCTGGCGGAAAGCGACGGCTTTGTGACGGTCAGCTACACCGAGGGCACCGTCACGGTCACCGCCCTGCAGCCGGTGACCGTGCAGGCCAAGGAGGAGAAAACCGACGGGGAGAAGAAAGACGGCGAGAAAACCGACCCGAAGAAGGCAAACCCCTTCGCAGACGTCAATGAGACGGACGATTACTATGACGCGGTCATTTGGGCCTACTACGCCGAACCGCAGGTGACCAACGGCATCACGGCCACGCAGTTCGGGCCGAACTCCACCGTGACCCGCGGCCAGGCGGCCACCTTCCTGTGGCGGGCCATGGGCTGCCCGGAGCCGAAGAGCAGCGTGAGCAAATTCGAGGACGTGCAGGACCCGAACTATTACTACTACAAGGCTGTGCTGTGGGCCGTGGAACAGGGCATCGCCAAGGGCACGGACGAGACGCACTTCACCCCGGAGCAGACCTGCTCCACCGCCCACATCGTCACCTTCCTGTACCGGACGATGGGCATCGGCGCGGACGGCTGGTATGAGGTAGCGGAGGCCTGGGCACAGGGCGCCGGACTGCTCAAGGGCATGTCCGCCGCGGTCGCCCCGGGCGTGGACTGCCCCCGGGCCGGCGTCGTGCAGCTTCTCTACCGCGCGCTCGGCGCATAAACCCCTTTATGACAGCAAAACGCCCCGTCGAAAGACGGGGCGTTCTGTATTCGGGAGAGGGAAATCAACCCTCGATCTGGATGACCTTTTTCTCCGGCAGCTTTTTGACGTCCTTCTTGGGGACGGTCAGGGTCAGCACGCCGTTTTCAAACTTCGCGCCGATGTCCTCTTCCGTGAGGGCATCGCCCACATAGAAGCTGCGCTCCATGGCGCCGGTGTAGCGCTCCTGGCGGATCACCTTGCCGGCCTGGTCGGTCTTCTCCTGGTTCAGCGCCTTCGCGGCGTGGACGGTCAGCGTGCCGTCCTCCAGCTCCAGACGGATCTCATCCTTCTTGAAGCCGGGCAGATCAACGTCTACCGTATAGTGGTCGTCGTGCTCATGCACGTCGGTGCGCATCTCGTGGGTCGCGTGACGGCCGTAGAGCTTGCGGTCGGCATCCCGGAACTCCGGAAAGCTGGGGAAACCAAACCAGTCATCAAACAGATTCTCTCTAAAAATACTCGGCAACATAAGTCATTCCTCCTTTAGTTCTTTGTCACCTGAGCATCGGAAACGGGGCCTCGCTTTTTTCGGGCCGCCGCCTTATCTCCTTTGTTCGATTCTGATTATAGCACGAAAATTAGCACTGTCATGAAGAGAGTGCTAATTTCCTGTGAACAAACTATGAACTCTGCCGTGATCGGACGGAAACCGGCTTGACAAACGGCGGAAAACCCGTATGATACGATGACGAGGAGGCGAATGCAATGGAAAAATTCATTCCCTATGAAAAGCTCTCGAAAAAGAAGAAGCGGGAGCAGGACGCGCGCCGCCGCAGCGTTTGGGCCATCAGCCCCGTGACGCGCAAGCCCAAAAGCTCAAAGGCCTATGACCGCAGAAAAGCACAGAAGTGGAAGGATGATTCCGGCTTCTGTGCTTTTTTTATGCCTTATCCAAGGCCCAGGCGCGCAAAGGCCCAGGCCAGCCCGTCCTGCTCCACCGGGGGGCAGATGAGGTCGCTGAGGCGCTTGATCTCGTCGTGGCCGTTTTCCATGCAGACGCCGAAGCCCACGGTGTCGAACATCTCCAGGTCGTTGAGGCTGTCGCCGAAGCCGATGGTGTCCGCCAGGGGGATGCCCAGGGCCTCCGCGGCCATGCGCACGCCGCTGCCCTTGTGAAAGCGGCGGTTGATGAGCTCTCCGTTCAAACAGGCGGAGGTGAAGGCCGACTGCTCCACAAAGTTGAATTCGTCCTCCAGCTCCGCGCGCACGGGGGCGAGCTGCGCCCGGCTTTCGCACATAAACATGGTCTTGTAGACCGCTCGGCCGTCGTATTCCGACATGGGCCGGATGTTCAGCTCCTTCTCCATCGCGATGCGCCAGCGCACCAGCACGCCGTCCCCGCCGCCCAGGCGCTCCAGAAAGGGGAGGATCCCCTCGTCGGAATAGGCAAGCTCCAGCGTCTCCAGCGTGGGGAAGACCCGGTGCGCCCGGAACGCGCGCAAAATGCGCTGCACCTGCTCGTCCGTCATGGGGCAGTCATAGATGACCCGGTCCCCGCAGAAGACGTGGCCCCCGGCGCAGGCCACCGCGCCGTCAAAGCCGAAGCGCATCAGCGGCTGCAGCAGGCCGGGGCTGCGCCCGGTGCACAGCATGACGATGTGGCCCGCGGCCCTGGCCCGGCGGATGGCCGCCACGGCGCTCTCCGGCGGCTCGGTGCCGCCGGGGCGCGTCAGCGTGCCGTCAATGTCGAGAAAAATCAGTTTTTTGTTCATACGCCCCTCCCGGGTGAATGAGATTTGCTACGCCCCGTGCAAAGCACTGCACGGGGCGTTTTGCGGCGTTTTCGGGCGCTGCCGGCGGTCAGAGCGGCAGGTGCTTTTCCAGCAAAATGAGCTGTACGCCGGGGATGCCGTTGAAGGTGGTGGGCACCGCGGCGATCTCCCGATAGCCCAGACGGGCATACATCGTGCGCGCGGCGCGGTTGCGCGCGTTGGTGTCGATGCGCAGCTCGCGGCAGCCCAGTGTCCGGGCGTAGCTTTCGTAAAACGCCACGAAGCGGCGGCCCAGTCCCCGGCGCGATGCGCGCGGGGAGATGACCAGCGTGTGCAGCACGCAAACAGCCTCATCCGGCGCATCGAACTCCCAGGGCGCGCCGGCGTACACGTCCACCTGCGTCCGGTTGAGGATGGCCGCGCCGAGTATCGCGCCGGAATCCTCCAGCACGAAAAGCTCGCCCCGCTCCAGCGCGCCCTCGGCGGTGGCGGCCGTGGGATAGACGCCCCGGAGCCAGCCGGTGGTCAGCGTGCCGGATTCCTCGGCGGCGTGGATCTCGTCATAGATCGCCGCCACGGCGGGCAGGTCCGCTGCCAGCGCCGGGCGGATGCAGATCGCTTCCGCCATGGCCTTCAGCGGTCGCTGCTGCCCATGCGCAGCGCCGTCACCTTTTCCTTGATCTCCGCCTGGGCGTCCGCCATCTGCTCGGCCCAGTCGTCGGCGTAGGAGAAGGTCAGGTCGTCCCGCTCGCAGTCCACTGCACCGGCGCGGATGCGGGCGCAGTAGCCGTCCAGCATGGCAAAATCCCGCTCGTAGCAGTGAAAGCTGTTGGCCCGGTGGGTATAGCTGCCCATGGCAACATCCAGCGCGTCCGCGATGCGCTTTTGCAGCAGGATGAGGGCAAAGGCGTTCATAAAGGTGGCCTTGCAGGCGTCGTTGGAGCGGAACAGCACCTTGCAGTGCAGCGCGCCGTCCCGGATGAAATACTGCACATGCTGCCAGCAGGCCGGGTCCGGGCTGCCCATGTCCTCCGGGGTGCGGATGTCCATCACCGCCCGGCGGGACCAGGGGTCGCGGCGCAGCTCGTCCAGGATGAACTGATACTGCCCGGCATAACGGGAGTGATAGGTATAGGTCCAGTTGCCGCGCTCCACCTCAAAGTCCAGGATGCCGTCCAGCATCTCCTGGCGGTACTGCTCCAGGCTCACCGGGTCACCGAAGAAGAGGCGGGAGATCATATTGTCCCGCAGCGGCTCGTCCACCACGATGGTCATGGAGACCTCTTTCTGGTTGGTGTTCCAGTCCGGGCAGGGGACGATGGGGGCGCCCTGCAGCTCCAGCAGCGCCTTGTGATAGGCGATGGGAAGCGTCAGGCCCCGGCAGAATAATTCGTTCATGGCCAGCTCTCCTGTTTTCGTCATTTCGGGAAAAGTATAGCATCTCCGCGCAGAAAAATCCACAGCTTTCTGTACAGGGCGCGGCGCTGGAAAATAATGCTTCCTTTATTTATTATAGCTGTGTTATAATTGCAATAATACAGTCCGGCGCTCCCACACGGGCCGGACTGCGGCCCAGGGCGAGAAACGAGAAAGCAGAGAGCGGAAATGAAAAATATCTTCTTTGACATATGCTCCATACCGCTTTTCCTTATGATCATCTGGATCTGCATTTCCCGCAAGATGACGAAGGGAAATGTCAACCGGCTGTTCCTTGCCATGACCGTGGTCTCCCTGCTTTGCGCCGTGGCGGATCTGAGCATCGAATTTTTCGTGACGCCGCTGCCTCTGAGCCAGGGCAAGGTGCTGGCGGCCACGCTTCTGAGCTATTTCTATCTGGTGGTGCGCAACTCCTCCATCGCCGTGCTGTTCCTCTTCATGCTCTCCCTGACCCACACCACCGAGCTGATCGCAAAGCGCTGGACCAAGGCGGCCTTCTGCATGCCCTATCTCATCACGCTCCTTACGCTGATCCAGAACATCGTTACCGACAACGTGTTCACCGTCACGGCCGCTGCCGGCTATGCCCGGGGGCCGATGATGATGGTGCTGTACGCCATGGCCGCCATTTACGGCATCGCGGGATTCGGCTATTGCATCATCTGCCGCAGCTATCTCTCCGGCGGCAAGTGGGTCTCGCTGGTCAGCATGTTCGTGCTGGTGTATCTCTCGGTGGCGATCCAGTACTTCCGGCCCGACCTGCTGGTGGAGATGTTCTGCACCGCCGTCGGCAATATGATGATCATGCTGACGGTCATGCGCCCGGAAGAGCGCATGGACAGCGACGTGGGGATGCTGAGCTGGAGCTCCTATCAGACGGATCTGCGCAACATCCTCCGCTCCGGCGAGCGGGTGCAGATCCTCGTCATCCGTATGCTCAACTGCCGGGAGATCCGCACCTATCTGGGCGACCACAAGTACAACCAGTACCTCGCGGAGATCGCCCGCGAGATCCGGAGTCTGAACTGGCGGCACCACCACCGCATCGAGCTTTATTTTGAGCGGCCCGGCACCATCTATCTGATCGTGGACGCCGCCGAGACCGGCGCGGAGGATTTCGGCGCGCGATTGCTGGAGGAGACCGGCGAGCGCATCAGGCAGTACGCCGAGATGGGCGTGCGCTTTGAGCCGCGCGTCTGCCTCATCCACTGCCCGGAGGATCTGAACAGCGCATCCGACATCATCAGCCTGGGCCACAAGTTCCAGAAGATCGACAAGCGCAAGCAGATCACCTTCCGCGCCAGCGAGATCGTCCACTCCCGCACCTTCGCCATCGAAGCGCGCATGGAGGAGATCCTGGAGCGCGCCATCAAGGAAGCGCGCATCGAGATGTACTATCAGCCCATCTACGACGTGCACTCCGGCTGCTTCCACTCCGCGGAGGCGCTGGCCCGCATCGACGACCCGGAGTTCGGCATCATTTCCCCCTCCATCTTCATCCCCGCGGCGGAGACGCTGGGGCTCATCGTCCCCATCGGCAACGCGGTGCTGGAGCAGGTGTTCCGCTTCGTGTCGGAGCATGACCTGCGCGCGCTGGGGCTGAGCTACATCGAGCTGAACCTCTCCGTCGCCCAGTGCATGCAGAGCAGCCTGCCGGAGACGCTGCGCACCCTGCAGGAAAAATACGGCGTGGACCCCGGCCAGATCAACCTGGAGATCACGGAGACCACCTTTGAAAACATCAGCGAGGTCATGCTGGAGAATGTCAACGAGCTGATCTCCATGGGCTACAGCTTCGCGCTGGACGACTACGGCATCGGCTATTCCAGCATCCAGCGGGTGAACCACCTGCCGCTGAAGCTCATCAAGATCGACAAGAGCATGCTCGACGAGATTTCGTCCACCAACGGGCGGATGATTCTGGAGCACACCGTGCGCATGATGCAGAGCATCAACAAGCAGCTTGTGGTCGAAGGCGCGGAGACCGCCGACGAGGTGGACGTGCTGGAGCGGATGGACTGCGACTACATCCAGGGCTTCTACTTCTCCAAGCCGCTGCCCGAGACGCTGTTTCTCCAGTTCATCGAGGCGCACAACGGGCGCAGCACGGCTTAAAAATGAATCAAAAAAGCTTGCGGGACGGCGCAGAAAAGCCGTCCCGCAGTTTTGTATTGCCGTTTCAGTTCAGCGCGCCGAGCCAGGCGGCAAAGCCGTCGGGAAAGGCGGTGAAGCGCAGCGTGAGTGCGCCGCTGTCCCGGCCCACGGCCTTGGCGTACAGCCCGCCGCAGACGTCCAGACAGAGGTTGTCAAAAACCTGCACCGGCGCCGCCGTTTCCAGCAGGGCACGGTGGGCGTTCACGGCCAGGATGCTGCCGCGCAGGGCCTGCCCCTGGACGTGCTTGCCGTCCAGCACCCGGAATTCCACCGGGCAGGGGGAGGCGAGGGGGCGGAGGGCCTCCGCCTCCGGCGCAGCCAGCGAAACGCCGTACGCCCCGCCGATGCCGGAGACCGCCGTGATGGTGATCGGCTCCGTCACGCCCTTGGGGGCGGCTTCAAATTCGCTTTCCACCGTCAGCGGCTCGGCGATCCGGGCGCGGGTGGTGGGGGAGATGACGATCTGCCCCTCGGTGGTATAGCTTTCGATGCGGCCGGTGAGATTCACCGCCGCGCCGATGACCCCGTACTTGGTGCGCTTTTCCGAGCCCAGGTTGCCGAGGATCACCTCATCGGTGTTGATGCCGATGCCCATGGCCAGGGCGGGATAGCCCCGCGCTGCGTTCCAGGCGTTCACCTGCGCCATGCGCTGCTGCATCTCCACCGCGGCGGCCACCGCGTCGGCGGCGTGGTGCTGCGTCGCCACGGGCGCGCCGAAGATGACCAGCATCCCGTCGCCCAGAAACTCGATCACCGTGCCGTGATAGCGGCTGATGACGGCGTACATCTCGGAGAAATAGTGGTTCAGCATGGTGATGAGGTCCTGGGCCTGCATGTTGCCGCACAGCAGCGTGAAGCCCCGCAGATCGCTCATCATGATGGTCAGCGTGTGCTTCTGCCCGCCCATTTTCAGCCCTTCGGGGGTGTCCAGGATCTCCCGCACGATGTCGTCGGAGAGATAGCGGCCGAAAGTGTCCTGCAAAAGGCGGTTGCGCATCTCCAGCTGCCGGTTCAGCCCCTGGATGCGCTCCATGGCCCGCACCGCGTCGCGCATTTCACTGAGCTCCGTGATGTCGCTGATGACCAGCACGACGCCGGTGGCCTCGCCCCCCTCCCGCAGGAAGGAGGACACCACGCGCAGTTGCCGGGTCTGCCCGCCCGCGGTGTAGGGGACAAAGCGCTCCTGCCGGCGGGACTTGTCGTAGACGGCGTCCAGCACGCACTGGGCAAAGGCGTCGTTTTCCGGCTCGGAGAGGAAGACACGGGCAAAGCTCTGCCCCTCCAGCGCCTCCCGCGGCAGGGAGAGAATGGCCAGCGCGGCGTCGTTCACCAGCGCCACCACACCGTCAAACCGCAGGGCCATCACGCCCTCGGACATGTCCGAGAGGGCGCGGGCCTGAATGGATTCCTGAAGATTCATTTCTGTTTCCTTTCTCTGACGCCGGGCGTGCCGGGGCGGACAGATTCAAGTGCAAAGCGGGAACGATTCCCCTTTCGCGCTTCCGCGATTCAGCAGGCCAGGGCCACCAGCGCGGAGGCGATCAGAAACTGGGCGGCGTAGTAGGTGATGTAGTTCAGCGCGATGTCGATGGGGCGGTCGCGCCCGGTGCCGAAATAAGTGCCGCTCAAAATGAGGTCGGAAAGGGCAAAAAGGATGCCGCCGATGAAAAGCAGATTCAGTGCCGGGACCTGCCAGCCGTTCGCCAGCGCCAGACTGCCGGAGACGAGCACCGTGGAGAACAGCAGGAAGCCGTAAGCGATCACGACGGGCTTGAATTCGCCGTAGCGCAGACGCATGGGCTTTTCCAGCAGGGCGTTCCCGGCGGAGAGCAGCGCCGCCGGCAGAAAGGGCAGAAGCGCATACATCGGCCTGCCGGCGGGCCAGAAGCGCAGGAGCATCCCGGCGAGATACAGCATGTGCCCGATGCCGAACACACAGAAGCCCGCGTAGGTGAAGGGCACGTCCTTTTCCGGGAAGACGTATTTCAGATCCAGCCAGACGTCGCCCAAAAGCCCCATCACGAGACCCAGGAGCACAAAGGGACACAGTATGTCCGCCCGGCCCGCGGCGGCGGCGCGGTAAGCGCCCAGCACACCGACGGCGATGAACAGCAGCGAGACAAAGCTCTTGATCAGCGCGGCCTTCAGCGAACAGGCGCGGATCTTTTCCCGGATGTAGACGCAAAGCGCGATAAGACCGATTCCAAGCAGAAGAGGATACATGCGATCGCCTCCCGGATCTGACAGTCGGTTCCCTCCATATTATACACGCATCGCCGCGCTTATGCAAGCGCAGCGACGCTTGACAAACCCGCCGTCCATCCTGTAATGTGATAGTATCAAATCAATGGGGAGGATGCTGCAATGCAGAAGAAAATCGTTGTGGTCAACGCTGGCCCCCGCAAGGGCTGGAACACCAACACCCTGGTCTCCGAGGCGGCAAAGGGCGCGGAGGGCGCTGGCGCCGCGGTGGAGCGCTTTGACCTGTTTCGTCTGGAGCAATACACCGGCTGCATCTCCTGCTTCGGCTGCAAGCGGGAGCGCAACGCCGGCCGCTGCGTCTGCCGGGACGGGCTGACCCCGGTGCTGGACGCCATCCGGGAGTGCGACGGCCTCATCATCGGCTCGCCCAACTATTTGAGCGAGATGACCGCCTCCTTCCGCGCGCTGTATGAGCGGCTGATCTTTCAGAATCTCACCTATAACGTGGAAAAGGCCAGCTGCAATGCCCGCAGCATCCCGGTGCTGCTGATCATGACCAGCAACGCCCCGGACGGGCACTACGCCGGGCTGCTGCAGGGCTATCAGCAGACGCTGAGCCGCTTTGTCGGGCCGACAAAGGTGCTCGCTTGCGGGGATACGCTGCAGTTGAAGGACTACAGCAAGACCGACTGGCCCTGGACCATGTTCGACCCGGCGGCAAAGCATTTGCGGCACGAAACCGTGTTTCCGCAGACCTGCCGCCAGGCCTTCGAGATGGGCGCAGCGATGGTGTGATGCACTGAAATCATAAGGAAGCGGGGCGCTGAAAAGCACCCCGCTTCCTTATGCGCCCAGGTTATGACCGCATACATAATTTGCCTGATAATACTGTGACAAGCACATTGACAAATACCCCTTGGGGGTATATTATACTGACAGTAAACACCATACAGCTTGCAAGGAGAGGAACACCATGAACGATTTAACAGCCATTCCGGCCGAGGAGCGCGAGGCGCGCTATGCCGCAGCGGAGGAGGTTTGCCGCAGCAGCTTTGTCAAGGAGAAGATCGCCGAGGCGCGGGACACCTTTCTGGCGCTGGGGGATTACCGCGACAGCGCCGAGCACGCGCGCCGCTGCGAGGACTTTCTGGCCTGGCAGATCGGCAAAACCGTCCGCTTCGGGCAGGTGGACGGCGAGCCCATCGTCTGGCGCGTGCTGGACGAGGACGGGCGCAGCCGCCTTCTGATGGCGGAAAAGCCCGTGGCCTTTCTGCCCTATCACACGGAGCGGGACCACACCAACTGGAGCCAGTGCTCCCTGCGCCGCTGGCTGAACAAGGACTTCATGGAGCACTCCTTCACCCTGCCCGAGCGAATGGACATTCTTCTGACGCCGGTGCGCAACGACACGGACGTGCGCTGGAAGGTGGAAAACGGCCCCAACACCCGCGACAAGGCCTTCGTGTTCAACCAGCAGGAGATGGAGCGGTATTACCCCACGCCCGCCGACCGCGAGTGCGGCCAGTGGTACTGGCTGCGCGGCCACGGCTGGAGCATGCTCTCGCCCATGGCGGTGTATGTGGACGGCACGTTCTATGAGTACGGCGTGAACAAGAATTCCGACGAGATCGGTGTGCGCCCGGCCATGTGGGTGCGGAAAAAGGTGCTGTAAAGCGCAAAGAATAGCTCAAGGCCGCCGCTTGGGATAAGCGGCGGCCTTGATTTTGCGTTTTGCTCTATTTTGCCTCCGGCAGACAGTGCATCTGGGTCTTGCCCAGCACGCGAAAGCCCTCCGCGCTGCCCTTGAGCGAGCGCAGGCCGAATTCCGTGCGCCGCAGCTTCAGGTACAGCGTCAGCGAGCGCAGGGCCTCCGAGCCGGCGGGGAACTGGCTGGCGTGGCACTGCAGCGCCGCGAGCTGCTGCCGGAAGTAAGGCCCGGTGGAGACAAAGCGGTTGGGCTTCGCGGTCATGTAGTAGGCGAGGGCGGACACGTCGGCGCGCTCAGCGCCGTGCAGCGCCATGATTTCGCCGAAAGGGGCGAAAAAGGCCAGGGTCCGCGCTGTCTCGCCCACGGCAAGATGGTCGGCGTGACATTCGCTGGCAACAAAGGGGTCCGGCGCGAACACCACCTCCGGCTTCACCTCGCCGATGATGCGGGCCATGCCCTCCAGCAGGGCCTGGCGGGTGTAGCCGCCGCCGTCGGAAAGGCCGAGGAAGCGCACATCCGTCACGCCCAGCGCCGCGGCCCCGGCCAGCGTCTCCGCTTTGCGGATGTCGATGAGGGCCTCCGGCGTGGTGCCGGCGGGGGCAAGCTCCAGGCCGAAGCGCCCGTCCGTACAGATGAGGAAGGAGACATGCTTGCCCGCAGCGGTCAGCGCGGCCACGGTGGCCCCGGCGCCGATCTCAATGTCGTCCGGGTGGGGGCCGATGAACAGATAACGGGAAAACTCCGTCAGACGGGGCGCGGGCGCGGCGATGCGCAGCGCGAGCGAGGTGAGCGCCATGGTGCCGTCCTCCTTTTGTCACTGATAGTTGTCGTAGACGCCGTAGGCGATCTCCAGCGCCAGATCGTGGGTGACCTTCACGGGGCTGAAGTCGCTGAGGTGGCTGGTCTCGGTCTCCTTGGCGACCTCAGCCATCAGCGCCCGGTCAAAGCCCTGGGCCTTCAGGGACGGAATGCGCATCTCCCGCATGAGCTGGCGGCACCAGTCGGCTGTGATGCGCCCCAGCTCCTCGCCGCTTTCGTCGCCGCGCAGCGGAAGAAGGGCCGCCTCGGCGATCTCGCGCATGCGCTCCGGCACCGCCGGGCCGCAGCGGGCGCAGACCTCCGGCAGCGCCAGGGCGCAGCCCACGCCGTGGGGCGTGTGCAGGTTGATGGACATGCCGTCCGCCGTGGCGTGGCCGAAGTGGGTCATGGCGTCGTCAAAGGCGATGCCCGCCAGGTGGGCCGCCTGGGCCATCTCGATGCGGGCGTCCAGGTCCTGCCCGTCTTGCCAGGCGCGGCGCAGGCTCCGGCTGATCTTGCGGATGGCGTCCAGCCCGCAGGCGTGCGACAGGGGGTTGGGATTGTTGCTGGTGACGCCCTCAATGGCGTGGGCCAGGGCGTCCATGCCGGTGTAGGCGGTCTCATAAGGGGGCAGGGACACGGTCAGCTCCGGGTCGATGATGGCGAGGGCCAGCG
This sequence comes from Oscillospiraceae bacterium, assembly GCA_015068365.1. Taxonomy (GTDB): domain Bacteria; phylum Bacillota; class Clostridia; order Oscillospirales; family Oscillospiraceae; genus SVKR01. The sequence continues at coordinate 2,061 of SVKR01000073.1, read as the reverse complement.
TGACGAAAACGCTCCACTTCATGTTCAGATCCGTGCGGTTGACCACGGCCACGGCGGTGCTTTCGCTGCCGGTGCCCGCCGTGGTGGGCAGCAGGATGATGGGCACATCCACGCTGACCGCGATGGGCTGGGCCAAAATATACTGCTTGATCGGGCCGGGGTGGCTCAGCAAAATGGCCGTGGCCTTGGCGGTGTCCAGCGTGGAGCCGCCGCCGATGCCCACCAGGCAGTCGGCCTTCTCGCGCAGGGCGATCTCGCCGCAGCGGTCAATGACCTCGATGGGCGCGTCCCGCTTCGTCTCGCGGAACAGCACGTAGTCCAGTCCCGCCTCCGTCACGCTGGATACCGCTTTTTCGTAGGTGGCTTCCTCCAGCCGGGGGTCGCAGATGAGCATGGGCTTTTTCGCGCCGAAGCCGCGGATGCGTGCGCCGAGCTGCCGGATGGCACCGACGCCGTAGAGCACGGGCGCTTTCATGGAATAATCAGTCAAGGGCTCTCCTCCTTTGCGTGTATGCCGGACGCCGCCGCGGGTCCGGGGGTGGGGTTGACGACCTTCTTTGTTCTTATTTTACTATGTTCCGCGCCCCTTGGCAAGCGCGCAAATGCCGGCGAAGTCGAACGTGACAGAATCAGGCAACGCAAATGTCTTGCGGAAATCAGGATAGAATGATATGATGCTTAATTAAGATCACAGACCCTTGGAGTTAAGGAGACCGGGCTTGGAGAAAAAGAAGCAGAAAACAAAATCCGCGCAGCGCAAATGGATGCTGGTGTTCCTGCTCATCAACCTGGCGGTGGTAGCCTACATCGCGGTGGACGAGTATCGGAAGGAAGCCGGCTCTGTCACCTTCATCGACATTTTTGAGGTCAAACTGGGTTATCTGTTCCTGGGCGTGGCCTGCTTTTGCCTGGGCGCGTATATGCTCTGCCTGTCCTTCCGCAAGATGCTGCGGCTGGTCACCGGGCAGGACTGCCGCCGCGCCGGCTATGAATGTGCCCTGCTGGGGAAGTACTACGACAACGTCACCCCCATGGGCGCCGGCGGCCAGCCCTTCCAGATCCTCTACCTCAAGCAGAGCGGCTTTTCCAACGGCGCCAGCAGCGCCGTGCCGATCATGGGCTTTCTGACCCAGCAGTTTGCCTTCATCCTCATTGCCATCGTGGTATTCGTGGCCAACCGCAACGTCATCGACGCGGCCACCCTTGTCCGGGTACAGGCCTATGTGGGCTTTCTTTTCTATGCCGCGGTGCCGGCGGCGGTCTGCGTGTTCGCGGCGTTCCCGAAGGCCTTTCTGTCGATCCTGAACGCCATCACCGCACTTCTGACCCGCCTGCACATCGTGAAGGACCGGGAGCGCAGCAAGGAGAAGATCACCGCCGTGATGGATGAATATGTGTCCAGCCTGCGCATCATGTGGCGGCGGCCGGTTTTCCTGCTGGGGATGCTGCTGCTGTGCGTGGTGTACCAGGCGGCGATCTTGTCGATCCCCTTTTTCATGCTGCGCGCCTTCGGCGGCACGGGCAACTGGTGGGACACCTTTTCCCTTGTGGTGTATATCTACGCCGCCATCACCATCATCCCCAGCCCGGGCAACTCCGGCGCGGCGGAGGGGTACTTCTACGCGGTCTTTTCCCAGCTGCAGGACGGCTTTTTGTTCTGGGCCGTCATCGGCTGGCGCTTTCTGGTCTACTATATGTGGCTGATCATCGGCCTCATCATCACGGCGCGCGCGGCCGTGCGCGGCACGAAAAGCGGAGACGCGCCGGACACGGAGGAGGCGGACGAGGCATGAAATTGAAGGTCTTGCCCTGGGCGATGACCGTCTGCAAGCCGGCGGACGTGTCGGCGCTGGATCTTTCGCGGCCGTTCTATTTCATCGGCAGGACGGATGAGGAGCTGTCGCTGGTCTGCCCCACGGAGGATGTCCCCGCCGCCACCACTGCCCGGGAGGACGGCTGGCGCGGCTTTCGCATCGAGGGCACGCTGGATTTTTCCCTGGTGGGGATTTTGTCAAAGCTCTCCGCCGTCCTGGCGGAAAACGGCATCGGCCTGTTCGCCGT
>SVKR01000072.1 GCA_015068365.1 Oscillospiraceae bacterium | reverse complement strand
CATCTTTGAGAGCAAGGAGGGCCGCCAGGCCATCCTGGCCAAGGTGGTCATCGACGCCACCGGCGACGGCGACATCTATTCCCAGTCCGGCGCCAGCGTGTTCCACGGCGCCACCAAGACCACCGATGTGCGGGCAGACCGCAGCGGCATGACCGCCCTGGTCTGGCGCATGGGCGGCGTGGACTTTGAGAGCTTCATGCGCTGGTTCAAATCCCACCCGGAGGAGGCCAAGGCCTTCCGCGCGGAGCTGAACCGGATCGCCGGATACTCCACCTTCTTCTATCCCGCCGGCTGCAACGACGTGGTGTGGTGGAACAACTGGCTGGCCAACCGCAACTGCGCCAATCTGGACGACATCCGCTATACCGAGTTCACCGTGCGCGACTCCATCCGCCGCATTGTGGCCTTCTGCCGCAAGAACATGCCCTACGGCCGCAACGCATATATCTATGACATCGCGCCGCAGCTGGGCTCCCGCTGCTCTCTGCGCCTGGACGGCGAGCACATTTTCAGCAAGCTGGACATCGCCACCGGCGCGAAGTTTGACGACGTCATTGCCTGGCACAGCCTGGTGGGCATGGTCAACGGCGGCGCTCCGGTGGAGATCCCCTACGGCACCATCCTGCCGAAGAAGATCGAGAACCTGCTGGCCCCGGGCCGCCACCTCTCCGCCACGGCGGACGCGGTGGCCGGCATCACGCTGATCCCCCAGTGCGTGGGCACCGGTCAGGCCGCCGGCGTGGCCGCCACGGTCTGCGTCAAGGACGGCACCACCACCCACAACGTGGACATCAGGAAGGTACAGAAGATCCTCTGCACCGAACAGGACGTGCCCCTGCCCCGGCAGGAAAACACCGACCCGGAGCTGGTGCGGGAGCTGGAAGAGTACAAGTACGGCACCTATACCGACGCGGCGAAGAAGATCCGCGAGGCCGCGGGTCTGGACTGGTGAGAAAGGAGCGCAGAGACCATGGCACAGAAAACCTATCTGTAGGCGGCCAGCGAGCTGCCCGTTTACGACGAATGTGACGTGCTGGTTGTGGGCGGCGGCGCCGCCGGCCACAGCGCAGCCATTGCCGCGGCCCGCGCCGGCTGCGAAAAGGTCATCCTCATGGAGCGCTTCGGCTACTTCGGCGGCGACGTGACAGGGGGCTACGTTCTGATGATCCCGGCGCTGAGCTGGCATAAGTTCAACTGCGTGCGCGGCTTGCAGGAGGAGTGGTTCACCCGCCTGGACAAGAACGCGCCGGATTCCTACATCTGTCCGGAGCGGGAAGAGGTGGGGGAGAAGGACCCCTTCAAGCTGGAGCGCTGGGGCCTCATCCACGGCTGCGTCAGCCCGGAGAAGGGCAACCCCTATCTGGTGCGCGCCCCTTACTATGAGCCCACCCAGCTGAAGCTGGAGATGGACGCCATGGTGGAGGAGGAGCCCAACATCAAGGTGATGATCCACTGCTGGGGCACCAAGCCCATCATGGACGGCAACACCGTCAAGGGCGTCATCTTTGAGAGCAAGGAGGGCCGCCAGGCCATCCTGGCCAAGGTGGTCATCGACGCCACCGGCGACGGCGACATCTATACCAAGACCGGCGCGCCCTTCTTCCACGGCGCGAATCAGACCGACGTGTACCGCGGCGGCCAGGACCGCAGCAGCGCCACGGCGCTGGTGTGGCGCATGGGCGGCGTGGACTTTGAGGCCTTCGCCCGCTGGGGCAAGGCCAACCCCGAGGCCCGCACGGCCTTCTTCGCCCAGCTCAACGAGATCGCGGGCTACCGCACCGCCTTCTTCCCGGCGGGCGTGAACGACGTGGTGTGGTGGAACAACTGGCTCATCAACCGCGACTGCTCCAACCTGGAGGACATCCGCTACACCGAGTTCAAGGTGCGCGACAGCGTGCGCAAGCTGGTGGAGTTCTGCCGCAAGAACATGCCCTACGGCCACGACGCCTACATCTACGACATCGCCCCGCAGCTGGGCTCCCGCTGCTCTTACCGCCTGAACGGCGAGCATGTGTTCACCCGTCTGGACATCGCCACCGGCGCGAAGTTTGACGACGTCATCGCCTGGCACAGCGTGGTGGGCATGGTCAACGGCGGCGCCCCGATCGAGCTGCCCTACAGCACCATCCTGCCCCAGAAGGTGGAGAACCTGCTGGCCCCCGGCCGCCACTTCTCCGTGGATGCGGAGACCGTCTCCGGCGTCACGCTGATCCCCCAGTGCATCGGCCTGGGCCAGGGCGCGGGCGTGGCGGCGGCGGTCTGCGTCAAGGACGGCACCACCACCCACAATGTGGACATCAAGAAGGTGCAGAAGATCCTCTGCACCGAGCAGGACGTGCCCCTGCCCCGGCAGGAGAACACCGACCCGGAGCTGGTGCGGGAGCTGGAGGAGTACAAGTACGGCACCTACACCGACGCGGCCAAAAAGTGCCGCGAGGCCGCCGGCCTGGATTGGTAAACCACAAGCATCATCGCGCCGCCCCTTTCTACGGACGGCGCGGTGAATGAATTAAGGAGCGAGCAATGGATTCCACACGCATCATGCGGGAGCAGAAGGTGTCCCGGCTGCTGGTGACTTACTCCGCGCCGGTGTTCCTCTCCTATCTCTGCAATTCCATCTACAACATCATATCGCGCGCGTACATCGGCAACGGCAGCGCCGGCCATCTGGGCATCGCCGCGCTGAGCGTGGCGTTCCCCATCACGCTGGTGTCCCTGGCCTTCGCGTTTTTGCTGGGCATGGGCGGCAGCACCCTGGCCGCCATCCGCGTCGGACAGGAGGACCGCGTCGGCGCAAACCGGGCGATGAACATGTCGCTGCAGCTGCTGCTGCTCATCAGCATCGCCATCACCGTCATCGGCAACCTGTTCCTCGACCAGATCCTGGTGGCCTTCGGCGCAAGCGAGGCCGTGCTGCCCTACGCCCGGGAGTATTCCCGCATCATCGTCTCCGGCTGCGTGTTCCAGATCGTCTCCGTCGGCATGACGAACTACATGCGTGTGGAAGGGAAGACCCGCCTGGCCATGCTGGCCGTCATCATCGGGCCCATCGTCAACATCATCTTCTCCACGCTGTTCATCAAGGTCTTTGACATGGGGCTGACCGGCGCGGCGCTGGCCACCATCATGGCCCAGTTCAGCTGCACGGCGGTCATCGTGGTCCACTACATCCGCAGCAAGGAGTTCTTCCACTTCAACAAGGACATCCTTGCTGCGGACATCCACCTGGCGCTGCAGATCAACTATCTGGGCCTGTCCGCCTTCGCGCTGCAGATCTGCAACGGGCTGGTGTCCATCCTCATCAACCAGGTGGCCCGCAACTACGGCGGGGACATCGCAGTGTCCGGCATGGGCGTGGTCACCACGCTGCAGAACTTCGTGCTGACCATCACCAGCGCCGTGAACATGGGCTCCCAGTCCCTCATCGCCTACAGCTTCGGCGCGAAGCTGTATAAGCGCATCCGTGAGCTGGTGCGCACGGCCATGATCGGCTCGGTGATCATCGTGCTCATCGAGTACATCATCCTGCGGCTGTTCCCGGTGCCCATCGCCTCCATCTTCGGCAAGAACAACGCCGAGGTCATCGCCTTCAGCAGCAAAGCGCTGGTCATCTACCTGATGATGAGCCCGCTGGTGCCCATCCAGATCCAGGGCTCCGGCTTTTTCCAGGCCATCAAAAAGCCCATCCACGCCATGCTCCTGAGCCTGACGCGCCAGGCCATCCTGCTTGCGCCGCTGCTGCTGACGCTGCCCCGCGCCTTCGGGGTGGAGGGCATGTTCTACGCCGGCCCGGCGGCGGACCTGCTTTCCGTGTGCATCACACTGCCGATGCTGCTGCATTACATGAAAAAGCTGCGCGCCACGGAGGATGGAGCCGAGCTCTCTCTGTAAACTGCTCAAAATAAAAGTTTAAATTTTGTGACATTAAACTATAAAATAGTGTTGCAAAATTTTAAAAAAGTGTTATTATTAGTGTAGATTAACAAAAAAGTAACAAGAGAGGGGAGGCGGTGCCGATCAAGAGAATACGAAAGCTCCGCGAAATCCCCGAACGAACGTGCCGGATGACCCCGTGACCGGCCCCAAAATTGGCGACCACCCCGAGGGCAGAACCCGAGGGGGAAAAGCAATATTTTAGAAAGGATTTTGGAGGAACAAAAAATGAAAAAAACCATTTGCCTGATCCTGAGCCTGGTCCTCTGCATCGGCCTGCTGGCCGGCTGCGGCGGCACCAAGACCGAGACCCCCGCTCCCGCTGCGACCGAAGCTCCCAGCGCCGGCGGCAAGGGTGAGAGCGCCCTGATCAACACCGGCGGCGCGATCACCGAGGGAAACCAGACCGAGGCGACCCCGCCCCCTGCTGAGGCGGAGTACTATGACGAGCTGCGCATGTACATCGGCGACAAAGTCGCGGTCATCGACCCGATGAGCGCCAACGCCGGCGGCACCCAGCTCGGTATCATCGACCACCTGGCCTATGACTCCCTGGTGTACTACAACATCAACGGCAACTATGACCCCTGCCTGGCGCTTGAGTGGAGCACCAACGACGACGCCACCGAGTGGACCTACAAGCTGCGCGAGGGCGTGAAGTTCCACAACGGCGAGCCCTTCACCGCTGACGACGTGGTGTTCACCTTCGAGACCGCCATGGCCAACCCCGGCTGCGCGCCCTCTTCTCTGTGGAACACCGTCGATCACGTGGAAGCCAACGGCGACTATGAAGTGACCTTCTACCTCAAGGGCGGCAACGTGGACTTCATCTACAAGACCGCTGACCCCACCGCCGTCATCGTGAACCGCGAGGCTTATGAGTCCGGCGACGAGCATGCCGGCTGGATCGGCACCGGCCCGTTCAAGATCGTCGACATGGTCCCCAACGACAGCATCACCTATGAGGCCAACGAAGATTACTGGGGAGAGAAGCCCCTCTGCAAGAAGTTCATCCAGCGTTACATCGCTGAGGAGACCGCCCGCAACATCATGCTGGAGAACGACGAGCTTGACTTCGTCAACGTGTCTGGCCAGTACATCAAGCAGTACTCCGAGGATCCGCGCTTCGTCATCAACTCCTACGTCATGAACAACCTGAACTTCGTCGGCTTCAACATGAGCAAGCCCATCACCGGCGACATCAACTTCCGTCTGGCCTGCGCCTACGCCATGGACCGCGAGGAGATCCTTGACATCGCGCTGGACGGCTACGGCCAGGTCGCCGAGACCGGCGCCTACTGGGGCTTCAAGACCGCCTACAAGGATTATGACATCCCCGCCTGGGAGCAGGATCTTGACAAGGCCAAGGAGTACCTGGAGAAGAGCGTTTACAACGGCGAGACTCTGACCATCTGCGCCCTGAGCATGCCGCAGACCAGCAAGGCCGCGCAGGCCGTTCAGAACGAGCTGGGCGCAATCGGCATCAAGTGCGAGATCGAGACCTTCGACAGCCCGGGCATGACTGCTGCCACCGCTTGGGATGCCAACGATAAGGACCTGATCGTCACCTCCGGCGCTCTGAGCCCGCTGGGCGACTCCATCCGCGCCATGGTCACCCCGAACAACAACTTCAACAAGGCCAAGTATGACAACCCCGAGGTCATGGATCTGGTGAACCAGGCCGCTGCCACTCCGGACGGTCCGGAACGTCAGGCTCTGTATTACAAGATCCAGGAGATCATGCACGACGAGCTGCCTTACTATCCCACCTTCCACATGGCGCTGTACATCGCAGCCCAGAAGGGCACCGGCGGCACCATCTTCTTCCCGACCAACTATCATGACTACGGCCTGGCTTACAGACTGAAGAACGTCGACTGATTATACGAATACGCTTCAACGAGACAAAACGGGGCGGGACCAGCCCTGAAGTAGTCTAAAGCCGGAGCGGCGGCATACCCGTTTTGTGCTATGCCGCCGCTCTTTTTACTCCATACGAAAGGGCGTTGTATTTTATGTTAAGATACTCCGCTATCCGTATCCTTCTGCTCATCCCGATCATCATCTGTGTCACCTTCATCATCTACTGGCTGGTCGATATGGCGCCCGGCACCATCGTGGACACCATGATCAACGAGGACATGACCGAGGAAGACATCGCAGCGCTGTACGCGAAGTATGATCTGGATAAGCCGATGATCGTACGGTATGGCAAATATATGTGGAACTTGCTCCACGGCGACCTTGGCGCATCACAGGTGACCGGCCTGTCGGTCTGGTCCCAGTTCGCCAGCCGCTGGCCGAATACCCTTTGGCTGGCGCTGTTCTCCATCCTGCTTGGCACGGTGGTGGCCATCCCGCTTGGCATCTTCGCGGCAAAGCACGCCGGCAGCCTCTGGGACAACCTGACCACGGCCTTCACGATGATCGGCATCTCGATGCCGAGCTTCTGGCTGGGGCTGATGCTGCTGATCTGGTTTGCCGGCAATCTGAAAATCTTCCCCGCCGCCTATGACGGCACCTGGAAGTCCTTCGTGCTGCCCGTCTTCGCAAACGGCTTCGCCATGATCGCCGGTATCTGCCGCCAGACGCGCAGCGCCATCCTTGAAGTTTCCCGCGCCGACTTCCTGCGCACTGCCCGCGCCAAGGGCGTGCCGGAGCGCCAGGTGACCTATCGCCACGAGCTGGGCAATGCATGGATCCCCATCATCACCCAGATCGGCGCGCTGATCGGCATCACGCTGGGCGGCTCCGCGGTCATCGAGGCTGTGTACTCCTGGCCCGGCGTCGGCTACATGCTGGTTGAGGCGATCCAGCGCCGCGACAGTGTTCTGGCCTGCGGCACCGTCATCCTCACCTGCATCATCCACGCGATCGTTCTGCTGGCCGTCGACCTGATCTATGCGGCCGTCGACCCGCGCATCAAGTCCGCCTACATCGGCAAGAAGAAGAGAAGGAAGGTGACGGCATGAGCAGCAAGAGCAAAGCAGTTGCCAGCCGCATCTCCGAGCAGTATCGGAGAGAGCCGCGCTTCGTCATGACCTGGAAGCGCCTGCGCACCAATGTCGGCGCGATCATCGGCCTGGTCATCCTCCTCATTCTGATTCTGGCCATGCTGTATTCCTTCATCTTTGTCAGCTATGAAGACATCACAAAGATGAACGGCAAGCACAAGTATGAACCGCCCTCTGCCGAGCACCCCTTCGGAACCGACGAAATGGGCCGTGATTTGTTCAAACGCTGCCTCTACGGCACCAGGTACTCCATTGCGATTGCCTTCGGCGCCGTGGGCTTCGGACTGATCATCGGCGTGTTCTTCGGCTCCATCTCCGGTTACTTCGGCGGCTGGGTCGATCAGTTGATCATGCGACTGACGGATATTCTGACGTCGATCCCCGGCACGCTGCTGGGCATGGTCATCGTGACCATATTGGGAGCGCGACTGATCAATCTGCTGATCGCCGTCGGCGTATCCTGTATCGGCGGATTTATCCGCCTGTCCCGTGCCTCAGTCCTGACGGTGCGGAGCAACGAATATGTGGAGTCTGCCCGCGCCATCGGCATGAGCGAGTTCCGCATCATCTTCACCCAGGTGCTTCCCAACAGCATCTCGCCCCTGATCGTCAGCGCCACGGCGCGTATGGGCACCTCTGTCCTCGCTGCCGCCGGCCTGAGCTTCCTCGGCTTCGGCGTTGCCGTGCCGCTGCCTGAATGGGGCGCCCTGATCTCCGGAAGCCGCAACTTCCTGACCTATGCGCCGCATCTGTGCTATTTCCCGGGCCTGTGCATCATGGCATTGGCATTTGCCTGCGCCCTGCTTGGCGACGGTCTGCGCGACGCACTGGATCCGAAGCTGAACAAGTGAGGTCGGAACGATGAGTAATGACATTGAAAACAAGACCGCTGTGGCAGCAGCGGAAGAAAAAGACGACGAAGTGATCCTCGAGGTCAAAGACCTCGTCGTCCAGTATGTCGTCAAGAAACAGGTGGTCGAGGCCGTCAACGGCATCAGCTTTCAGCTGAAAAAGGGCAAGGCCATCGGCCTGGTCGGCGAGACCGGCGCAGGCAAGACCACCACGGCCCTGGCACTGCTGAACCTGGTGCCCGATCCCCCCGGAATCATCAAAAGCGGCAAGATCACGGTCTGCGGCAACGATATGCTCAGCCTTGGCCCTGCGCAGCTTGAGAAGATCCGCGGCAAGGACATCTCCATGATCTTCCAGGACCCCATGACCAGCCTGAACCCGGTCATGAGCGTGGGCGAGCAGATCGCCGAAAGTGTCCGCCTGCATGAAAATGTCGGCAAGCACGAGGCCATCCAGCGCGCCATGGAAATGCTGGAGCTGGTCGGCATCCCCGGCGAGCGCGCCATCGACTATCCCCACCAGTTCTCCGGCGGCATGAAGCAGCGCGTGGTCATCGCCATCGCGCTGGCCTGCAACCCCCGCATCCTCATCGCGGATGAGCCCACCACCGCTCTGGACGTGACGATCCAGGCGCAGGTGCTGTCCATGATGAACGACCTGAAGGTCAAGTTCAATACCGCGCTGGTCATGATCACCCACGACCTGGGCGTTGTGGCCCAGATGTGCGACGAGGTGGTGGTCATGTACGCAGGCTCCATCTGCGAGCAGGGCACCGCCGACGAGATCTTCTACAACCCCCGCCACGAATACACCAAGGGCCTGATGCGCTCCATCCCCACCGCTGCCAACAACGGCCAGCGGCTGGAGCCCATCACCGGCACCCCCATCGACCTGCTCAACATGCCCAAGGGCTGCCCCTTTGCTCCCCGCTGCGAGAACGCCATGAAGGTCTGCCTCACCCAGCGGCCGGAGAAGATGATCATCAACGACGATCACCACGCCACCTGCTGGATGAACGTGAAGCTGGGCGTGGAGGACGGCTCCATCTCCCTGGAAAAAGCACCCGCGGAAGGAGGCGAGACCCATGAGTGAGATCAAGACCCCCAACCTGCTTGAGGTAAAGAACCTGAAGCAGTATTTCGACATCAACATGGGTTTCTTCCGCTCCAAGCCCCTCAAGGCGGTGGATGATGTATCCTTCGCCATCAAGAAGGGTGAAACCCTCGGTCTCGTGGGTGAATCCGGCTGCGGTAAGACCACCGTTGGCCGTACCATCCTTCACCTGTACAAACCCACCGGCGGCGAAGTATGGTACAATGGCAAAAAGCTGGAAACCAAGGAAGATATCCAGGAATTCCGCAAGAAAGCCACCATGGTTTTTCAGGATCCCTATTCT
>SVKR01000071.1 GCA_015068365.1 Oscillospiraceae bacterium | reverse complement strand
TTGCCTTGTACAGCTTGATGTAATCATCGCAGATAACTGCTGATGTCAGGTACGGCAGTTGTCCAGTATACTGGATATCTTGTGCCGTATATACTCCAGTCATATCAGTCATGGCAGTCACCGTCATCATCCGCTGCCAGCGCATTACACGCATCACAGATGCCGTTCACGACTCGGTCTGTCTCCGGGGCGGTAATTACTATTGATCGGTATTCGTCGGGCGGTATATATACCCCACCCAGATACATTTCCACACGCAGTGTCATGTCTTCGTAGCTCCCACTTTGCGCACTTTACGCTTATATTAGCCACTTTTTTCTGCCCCTATACCGACGGGGCATGTAAAGACGGAGAGCTCTGGCTCTCCGTCAAAATCACTTTTATAGACAAAAAACCCCTTGGAAAAAAACCAAGAGGTGACTTACCGGCTGGCTACGGTGGGATGATACGTGCCGCAGTGGCTGGCGGATGTGGTGCTACTTGCCGCATGTTGCGGCTGAATGATACTAACATTAGTATACTATGACCGGTGCCTGGAGTCAAGCATTATTTCTCCATCCATTTATTCATCCGCTTTCTCTATTGATATATGGAGAGAATATGCTATAATCTCATTGGGTGATTTCTATGGGTAACACAAAAACCTACCATTTAGCGAATATTCTTGATTTGAAGTCCAACATGCGAATTGCCATAGATGAGGCAGTTCAAAAGGATGCTGACGGAAACTATCTGATTAATGTCGGATACCTCCGTGTTTCTACTGACCAGCAGGCGGAGTTTGGGTACGGACTTGAGATCCAGGAAGACGCCATCGTTCACTATTGTACATCAAACGGTTACACAAACCTGCTGCTTTTTGTCGATGACGGCTACACGGGCACAAACATGGATCGCCCGGCTCTGCAGACGCTCATTGATTATATCAAAGCATACAATACCGGCAAATCTCATATCAGGGTGATCTCACTGATTGTCGCCAGAATTGACCGTCTGGGCAGAACGCTGCTGGGAACGCTTCAATTCTTGCAGGACTATATCATCAGTTCTAAGGACAGCAAGAGCACGGTAAATCAGAACAAGGAAGACATTGATTTTATATCCGTTGCAGAAAACTACTGCCGCATTGACCGGAACAATCCTCAAAGCAAGTTCTTGTTGATGCTGTTCTGTTCGCTCGCGGAATTTGACAGAGATCAAATTGTTCTGAAACTGAAGCGTGGACGAACGGCAAGAGCCGCTTCGGGAAAGTGGCCCGGTGGAGGCCGGGCGCCTTATGGTTATCGGTACGATCCAAAGTCAGGCAGTCTGGTTATCGTACCGGAACAGGCCGAGATCGTAAGAGAGATTTTTCGGTTATATATAGAGGAAAAGATGGTCCCACAAAAAATAGCAGAGCGTTTTGGCTTTTGCGGAGATTCTGCGATCGCGCAGATTTTGCGGCGAAAAACATTGACTGGCTGCGTAACATGGAACGGTGAGGAATACGCCGGAAACCATGAAGCGATCATTCCGCTCGAAACCTGGGAGGCGGCCCAGGAAGAGCTTGAGCGCCGGAGTTCACACCGCACGGCCACGCACTATCTGCTCTCCGGTCTGGTATTCTGCGGTGAATGTGGCGCGAAGATGCGCTATCAAATGTGGACGCGCGGCAGACCAAAGCTGATTTGCTATTCCCAACAGGCAAGCAAAGCCAGTCTGGTTAAGGATCCAAATTGCGACAATGAGAAATACTGGGCGGATGAAGTTGAAGAAGCCGTAACGCAGGAACTGTTTCGGTTAACTTACTTGGGGAACACGGAAAAAATAAAATCCCCGACTGGCGTAAACCCCATTGCTGTTTTGCAAAAAGAACTCGCCGCAGAGCGGAAAGGATTAAGCCGCCTGTATGATTGGGTAAAAGACGGGGAAGAGCCTGATGACATTCTTGATGAAAAGATTCAGAACACGAAGAAAAAAATAAGGCATATCCAAGCCCAGATCCGTGAGGAAGAAGACAAGGCTACGATCAATATGAAACTGCAAAAGACGCGGCAAATCCTTCGTACGTTAGAATCGACCTGGCCTTATATGACTGAAGCTGAGCGGCAAACAGTCTGTCAGGAACTGATTGATCGTATCACGATTTTCAAAAACGGAACCATCAAAGTTGATCTGAAACTGAAGAGCTTCCTGATCAACAATCAGAAATAAACCTGTAATTGAAATCCTGTTGACTTTTATCGCATAATTGGATATACTATGTATATCCGTGAAAGGAGCGATCACTATGGAACTTACAAGCAGGGTCTTCGCTTTGGGCAACAGCAACGCGATCCGTTTGCCGCGCATCATTATGGAAGCCATGTCCTTGAAAACCGACGATCCCATCACAATTGAAATCGTCGATCCCGGAGAGTTGATCATCCGTAAGCAGAAAACCGCTGCATACCCGTCGATCCGTGAACTGTTTGCGGGGTATGAGAGTGGGCGCCCAGCTGAAATGGACGCCTCCGGCATGGTCGGAAGGGAGCTGATCTGATGGCTTACCAGCCGAAGTCCGGCGACATCATATGGGTGGACTTCGACCCACAGAAGGGTCATGAACAGCGGGGCCGCCGTCCAGCGCTGGTCGTCTGGGGCAATGACGCGCTGGAGCTGATTCCGATGATGAGCCAAGTCTGCGCCATCAGCAACACGGATAATGGTTTCCCGCTCCATGTGCCGCTGGCTGGGGCGTGCGCGGAGACCTCCGGGTACGTGTTCTGCGAGCAGAGCAGGGTGTTTGATCTGGAGGCACGCAACGCCGAGTATAAGGACCACGTTTCCGACGAGCTGCTGGAACGGGTCAAAAACGTGCTTCGGGCGCTGCTGGATTGATACCTCCGCCGCGCTACCCGACCACCACGAACAGCTTACATATCAGTTTCTTCCCAAGCCACGGAAACAAAGAATCATCGGCACCGAAAATACTGAAATATCAATATCTCAACATCCAATAATCATTGGCACGCCGTAGGTGCTGAATTTCACCATGTGCGTCGGGTCAAAGTTGTCGATGGCCTTGATGAGCCCCACGCAGCCCACCTGGAACAGATCGTCCACATTCTCCCCGCGCCCGGCGAATTTCTGGATCACCGACAGCACCAGCCGCAGATTTCCGCTGATGAGCTGTTCCCTGGCCCCGGCGTCCCCCGCCCGGGCCTTTGCCAAAAGCTCCTGCGTCTCCTCGCCGCTCAGCCGCGGCAGACACGCGGTGTTGACGCCGCAGATCTCCACCTTTCCCTGCATGAAGATCCCCCTTTTTTGTGTATATGCCTCTAGTATGTCCGCATTCCGGGGAATCATTCCCTCGCCGCAAAGCGCAGGGAAGCCGATCCGGCGCCGCCCGCTGAACTCGGGCGCGCCGGATTTTTTTGAAAAAGGGCTTGACAGGAGAAATTAAATTGTGTACAATCTAATTGAACTTAATTAACAGGAGGTAACTACCATGTCCATTTATGATTATACGCTGACCGACGGCAATGGCAATGCCGTCGCCATGGAACAGTATCGCGGCAAGGTGCTGCTGATCGTCAACACCGCCACGGGCTGCGGCTTTACCCCCCAGTATGAGTCTCTGGAGGCCATGTACAGCAAGTACCGTGACCGCGGCTTTGAGATCATCGACGTGCCCTGCAACCAGTTCGCCGGCCAGACCCCCGGCACGGATGAGGAGATCCACGATTTCTGCACCATCCGCTACGGCACCGAGTTCCCCCAGATGAAGAAGAGCGACGTCAACGGCGAGAACGCGCTGCCGCTGTTCACCTATCTGAAGAGCCAGAAGGGCTTTGAAGGCTTCGGCAAGGGCCCGGCTGCCCTGGCCATGGGCGCCATGCTCAAGACCATCGACAAGGATTACAAGAACAATCCCGACATCAAGTGGAACTTCACCAAGTTCCTCGTGGACCGCGAGGGCAACGTGGTGGCACGCTATGAGCCCACCTATGACATGAAGAAGGTGGATGAGGCCGTCGCGGCCCTGCTGTAAGAGGTAAGGAAGAAAGAAGGGGACCTTTATGTCCGACGTTTACGCACCGCTGAGGCTGGAAAACCAGCTCTGTTTCCCGCTGTACGCGGCATCCCGGGCGCTCATCCGCAAATACCACCCCATTCTGAGCGCGCTGGACCTGACCTATACCCAGTACCTGGCGCTGATGGTGCTGTGGGCGTCGGACGGCCTCAGCGTCAAAGACCTGGGCGCCCAGCTTTATCTGGACAGCGGCACGCTGACGCCCCTGCTCAAGAGCATGGAGCAAAAGGGGCTGATCGTCCGCCGCCGCAGCGAAAGCGACGAGCGCTGCGTCACCGTCTCGCTGACCGAGGCGGGCTGGGCCATGCGGGACAAGGCCCTTTCCGTGCCCGCCCAGGTGGGCCGGTGCATCAAGCTGGACGGGGCGGAGGCGATGGAGCTTTACACCCTGCTCTATAAGCTTCTGGGCGAGCTGAACGGCGGCGAAGATGCGCAATAGTGCAAAAAAGGAAGACACATGAGTGCCTTCCTTTTTTCATTCTGCCTGCGAAATCGGGCTCAGATAGTGGGCGCAGAAGGGCTTCAGCCGTCCCGCGTCGTAGACGTGCAGGCTGCAGCGGTGCAGCCGCTCGATGTTCAGATTCTCCGCGTCCTGGAATGCCATGGACGACAGCGTCAGGCTCTCATGCCGCACGCGGTAGAGAAAGCGGTCGAAGTCCGAAGTGCCCTCCTCCGGCGGCGAGGTCGCCGGGCCGCCCCGCCAGCGCCGGGCCACGTACTCCCGGTTCTCCCGGGCGCTGCAGCGCCCCGGGGCGCGCGCTCCGCCGGAGAGGGGCTGCAGCGAGCCGTCTGCTTCCAGCAGGAAGGCCGCGTGAAAGCCGCAGAGGGGATGGTCGCAGCGGGAGGGCAGAAAGGCCTCCATGGGGATGCCCGCCTGCCGGCTCAGGTCCCACATCAGCGCATCCAGGGTGTAGCGCTCCGAGTTCTCCGCCCCGGCGGGAAAGCGCCCGAAGAAGGAGACCGGCTGGAAATGGATGCCCCGGACGCCGGGCAGCAGGGATTTCGCCAGGTCCACCAAAGCGCCCAGGTCGTCGTCGTTGACGCCCCGCACCACCGTGGGCACCAGCGTCACGCCCAGCCCAAGTGCGGCGCACACCCGGATGGCCTCCAGCTTTTCCTCCAGAAGCGCGGCGCCCCGCAGCGCCTGGTAGATCTCATTTTTCGTCCCGTCAAACTGCAAAAAGACGATGTCCAGCCCCGCCTCCGCCAGGGCCGCGGCATAGGCAGGCTCCCGCGCCAGGCGCAGACCGTTGGTGTTCAGCTGCACATAGCTGCACCCCGCCGCCTTCGCTGCGCGCACCAGCTCCGGCAGGTCGTCGCGCAGCGTGGGCTCCCCGCCGCTCAGCTGCAGCAGCGGCCCGCCGCAGCGCGCGGCAATGTCCGCCGCGGCGGCTTTCAGCGTTTCCAGCGGCACGTCCGGCGTCTGCGCGCCGCCGTCTGCGAAGCAGTAGCGGCAGCGCAGGTTGCACCGGCGCGTGACCTCCAGCACCACGCAGCAGGTGTCCGTCTCATGCTGCGGGCAAAGACCGCAGCCTGCGGGGCAGGTCTCCCCGGCGCCGGCGGGCAGCGGCGCGCTGCCGGCGCTCCAGGCGCCGAAATCCGCCTTTCCCTGCCACACGGCGCAGGAAAACGCCCCGTGCTCCGGGCAGGATTTTTGCAGCAGCACCCGGCCCTCCGCCGTGCGCCGAAGCTCCGCCGGGACATTTTGCAGGCAGACCGGGCAGACCGACCGGGTCTTGCGCAGCAGTTCCATTCTTATCCCTTCATTCCAAAGCATTCTTTGCGGAACACCGTCGGCTCCAGGCGGAACCGGGCCGAAACGGTCTCCACCGCCCCGGTGATGATCTCATCCAGCACGCCGTGGGGGCAGGCGGCGCTGGCATTGAGCACGGCGGCGATGTCCGTGCAGGGCAGGGCAAAGGGCCGGGTCAGCTCGATGGGCCGGTTGGTGCCCAGCAGGTCCACCTTGCCAAAGTCGCCCTCCGGCGTCCAGGCCAAAAGCTTCAGATGGGGGATGGTCTCCCCCGCCGCCGCCACGCCGTCGCGCACCTGCTCGGCCAGGGCGGTCAGGTAGGCGTTGCCGTCAAAGTCGTCACAGCAGACCACCGCGCGGTACTGGATGTAATATTCGCTCATCCGGCCCATGGCGGCGCTGAACTGCGCCCCGCCGTAGCCCAGGTCGGGCCGGCGCATGGAGGCGCTGCCGGACATAAGCGCGTCGGACAGCGCTTCGATCCCCTCCCCGGTGCGGCCGCTGATGCACAGCACCTTTGCCTCGGGATAGGCCGTCTGAAGATACTGCTTATCGGCGCTGCGGCCGGCATCGTCCAGCAGGTCGCACTTGTTCAGCACGATCAGATCCGCCTCCAGCAGCTGGGCGTTCATCAGATACTGCATGTCCGCGTCCGTCCCGCTGCGCAGCAGGGAAACGGTCTGCGGCTCCACCAGCACTGTGAAGGGCGCCAAAACCACCGCGCCGGGATAGTCCTGGGTCAGCCCGTGGTAAACGTGGTCCAGCGCGCCGATGCCAAAGCCCGGAATGTCCGAGATCACCAGCTCGCATCCGTCGTCATACAAAGCGTTCAGCCTTTCCAGAAGCTGGGGGCGCTGATAGCAGATGCACTGATCCGTCAGCTCCGAGGCATTGCAGCCGGAAAGCTGCGCCAGCTTGTTGTCCGCCAGCCCCGGCCCGCCCAGGTCGTTGGAGATCATGGCCGCCTTGCCCCGGTGGGCGCTGTGCCAATCCGTCAGGGCCATCATGGTCGTGGTCTTCCCGGAGCCCAAAAAGCCGCTGAACACAGCAAATTTCTTCATCAAAACCGATACTCCTTTCCGCAGGTCAACGTACTGGTTAGCTTATGCTTACTCAGTATACATGACCGGGGAGCGAATTGCAACTTGAAAACGCGTTGACTTCCCGCCCGGCGGGATGCTATACTTTGAGAAAGGAAAAAAGGAGGCGGATCGCCATGCTGATCGCCGTTTTATCCGACCGGGCCGACCTCAGCGGCCGCGTGCCGGAACGCTTTGAAACGTCGCCGGCGCTGCTGTTCATCGAAACGGATACGGACACGCTCACGCAGTCTCGGTCGGGGGCCGACGCCCCGGCCTTCGCCGGAGCCGTCGCCGAAAGCTCCTGTGAAGCCGTGGTCTGCGGACACCACATCGGCAAGGACTGCTTTGAGCCCATCGCAGACGCCTGCATCACCCGCTATGACGGGACGGGGCTGGGCGTGCTGGCCGCCGCCCACGCGGCGGAGGCGGGAACACTGCCGATCATCCCGGAATACGAGGGCGGCCCCGGCTGCGCCTCCGGCGGCGGGACCTGTGACTGCGGCCACGACCACGACGACTGAGCACTGAACCGAGTGCCGGTTGCCATGTGCAACCGGCACTTGGTTTTTTATTTGTCCTCCAGCATGACCTCGACCTCGGCCATCTTTCCCTCGGCCAGGGCGCGGGAGATGTAGGGCCGGCCGCACTTCGGGCAGGTGGGCACCTCGTGGCCGAAGGAGCGGTTCATATAGGAAAACCGCACCTGGCGGAGCACCAGCGTCTCGCCGCAGCGGGCGCATTTCAAGGTTTTTTCTTCGCTCATGTGGAAACCCCCTCGTCAATGCGCATCCGGTGGCAGTAAGCGCTCACGACATGATACTGCCCCGGCGCGCCCTCCCGGTAATCCACCCAGTAGGTCAGCACGTCGCGCACCAGGCAGGCGGTGCGCAGTCCGGTCTCGTCCGCGAAATACTCCTTGTCCTGCTCCGCGCGGTAGATGGCCTCCGCCACGTCCCGGTCGGTGATGAGCTTATCCTCCATGTTGGCCCGGGCTTCGTCGTCATATTCCAGCGCCAGCGCGTCCCAGGGCTGCGCCTGCGCAGTAAAGGTCTTGCCTTCCAGTCGCTCCATCAGCGCTCCTTTCACGCGCAGGGTGTTCCTGCGCTTTTCCTCCAGGGTGGGGATGCCCTCCCCGCCGGGGCCGAACACCGCGTCAAGAATGTGGACGGCGGGCTTCCCGCGCGAGCGGAACACCTCCAGACAGTTGGCGCAGTAAACGAGATAAGGCAGCGGGCTTTCCGCGGCCCGGTGCTCGGTGATCTCATCGTAAAGCGTGGGGTTGGCCAGCCGGATGTGGCCGCCGAAGCCGCAGCAGTTCCCCTTTTCGGGCAGTTCGCCCACCTTGCAGCCGGCCTTTTCGGCCAGGGCGAGCACGCTGTCGTGCACCGCGCCGTCGTGCCGGGCGGCGCAGGGGTCAAAAACCGCCGCCTCCGCAAAGGGCAGCGCCGCGGCGGGGGCGTCCATGCCGCTGAGCACCTCGTACAGCGAGGTGTACTGCGCCTCGGGGAGCTGCTTTTTCAGCAGATCCATGCATGTGGCGCAGGCCGTGACGATCCTGGGCCGGCCCATGGCCTCCCAGGCATCGCGGATCTTTTGCAGGTTCTCCGCCTGCCTGGCCTCATCCCCCGCCCACACGGCGGGCGCGCCGCAGCAGCCCAGAAGAATGCCCGTGGGCGCCTGCTCCGCCAGAAGCGCATAGGCGCGCAGCACATGCTCCGGGCAGGCGGCGGTCAGCTGGCAGCCGGGGAAGAACAGCGAGGTACAGTCCCTGCCGCCATAGGCGTAAAAGCCCTCGCCGCCGCTGAAGTCCAGCGCGCGCAGCCAGTAGTCGTGCAGCGCGGGGATCCACTTGCGCTGCTTCCAGCGGTCCACGCGGGAGAAACGGAACAGCTCGCCCAGGTCGATGCCCTCCGGGCAGCGGTCGGCGCAGCGGCCGCAGAGATTGCAGGAATAGGTCTGGCGCGTCAGCTCGCAGTTGGAAAGCGGCGGGATGGTGTTGGAGTCGGAGCAGACCTGGGTGGCCAGCTTGTCCGGGGTCTTGCGGTAATGCTGCATCAGCTCGCAGCCGGTCATGCACCCGTCGCAGACGCACTGCATGCACCTTGCCGCCTCTGCCTTCGCCTCGTCCTTGCTCAGGCCCTCCTCCGGCGCGGCGGGCACGACGCGCGCAGCGCGCTCCACCCCCGGATGCTCCACGAAATGGCCCTCGCAGGCAGCATTCTCGCGCTCCACCACCAGGGTGGCGCGCCCGACCTGGAGATAGGCCTCCATCAGCTGGGAGAGCCGGGCGCCGGCGGCAATGGATTCCATCAGCTCCATGCCCACCGCGCCGCCGCCCAGGAACCAGCCGGGGCGGGCCGTGGTCAGCACGCTGCTGTCCCAGCCGTCGGCAAGGCCGAAGGCCGCCTCCGGCTGCCCTGTGGCAATGTACACCGCGTCATAGGGCGCCAGCATGGCCTCGTCCGCCTCGGTGCCGAAGCAAAACTGCGCGCCCTGTCCGGCGAACTGCTTGGTAAAATCCGCGTCAAAGCGCGCAAAAGCGCTGTGGCTGCGCAGGTGGCCGCCCCAGCCCTCCGCCTTGTCAAAGACGGTGACCTGGTATTTTTTCCGGGCCAGCGCCAGCGCGCAGGACAGGCCCGCCGGCCCGGCGCCCACCACGGCGACGCGCTGGGTCTTGGGTGTCAGCGGAAAGTCCTGGCCCCGCTCGTTGGCGGCAAAGCGCAGGCAGGCCTGCTCCAGCGCGCCCATGTCCAGCGGCTCATCCCCCAGCACCGTGCGCTGGCAGCGCCCGGTACAGGGCCGGGGGCACAGCTCCGCGGCGATGGAGGGAAAGGCGATGGCGCTGCACAGATCCCGATAGGCCGCCGGCCAGCGGCCGCGGGCCATCTTTTTCAAGAAGGAGCGGATGTCCAGCTGAAAGGGGCAGACACACTCGCAGGAGGCCGGCTCCTCGCGGAAGCAGCCCTCGATGAAGGCGCGGGACGCTTGTATCTCCATAGGTATCACCTCAAAACACTGGCCGCAGCTGCCCGAAGGGACAACTGCGGCCAGCTTTCCGAATTACTTACCGCGCAAAAACGGCGATCAGATGGGGTTGTTGCGGATCTCGTCCAGCGTATCCTCGAAGTCCGGGCCGAGGTAGTACTTGGGCGGGGTCAGATCCTTGCCCTCCGCCTTGGCCTGCAGAGCGGCCTTGACCTTCGCGGGCAGGGCGGGCAGATCATAGATGCGCACGCCGCAGGCATCGTTGATGGCGTTGATGACGCACATGTGGCCGGAGCTCTGGAAGCACTCGGACACGCCGGAGGAGCCGTGCGGGCCGCGCTCACGCGGGTCGTCAATGTACTCCACGCGGAAGTCGTCCGGGATATCCTGGATGTTGGGGATACCGCAGGCGGCCATATTCTTGTGCTTGGCCGGGTCGAGGAAGTCCTCGCTCAGGGCAAAGCCGATGGAGTGGCTCAGTCCGCCGTAAGCCTGGCCGTCCACAGCCAGCTTGTTGCCCACGGTGCCGACGTCCGCGACGGTCTTGTAGCGCAGGACCTTGGTCTTGCCGGTGTTCACGTCGACCTCCACCAGGCAGGTGTTGACGGCGTACATATACTCGGCGTCCTTGTCGCCCATGCCGGTGTTGGGATCCAGTCCCGGAGGGATGCCGAGACCGAACTGGTCATAATGGCCCATATACTTGGTAGGGATGCCCTCGGCGGTCATCTCCGCATAGGTGCGATAGGTGCCGTCGGGCTTGCGCATGGCGTTCATCAGCTTGTTGCAGCCGTCGATGGTGGCGTTGCCGACCATGTAGTGGCTGCGGCTGGCGGCGGCCAGGCCGGAATCCGGGCACTGGTGGCTGTCGTTCATGACAAGCTGGATCTGCTCCGGCGTCACGCCCAGAGGCTCCAGGGCCTTCAGCGCGTGCGTCAGCGAGCCGATGTCGCCGCCCTGGCCGACATCCTCCCAGGTGTTGTAAACGCGGAAGGTGTTGTCGGGCAGCAGCTCGATGGCCATGTCGCAGTTGTCGAACGCGCCGATGGTGCACAGGAAGCCGCCCATGCTGATGCCGACGCCCATGTGGCGGCCCTCAGCCTTCCCCTTGGCGGCCTCGGCCTTGAACTCGTCATAGTCGGGCTTGATCTTCTCCAGCATCTCGGGGTAGGGATACTGCTTGTAGGGCATGGAGTTGATGGTGGTGTCGCCGGGGCGGGCCGCGTTTTTATAGCGGAACTCCCAGGGATCGATGCCGGCCTTCTCGGCGGCCATGTCGATCAGCGCCTCGGTGGTGGTGAAGATCTGGGGCGCGCCGAATCCGCGGTAAGGCGCGCAGAAGTTCTGGTTGGTGCTGCCGCCGCGCACCAGCGCCTTGATGCTGGGCACGCTGTAGCCGTGGAAGGCGACGGAGGCGAAGTTGCCGAGGATCTTGCTGGCGGTCATGGCGTAGCAGCCCATGTCCAGACCCAGGTCATACTCGGCGGCAACGATCTTGCCGTCCTTGTCGCAGGCCAGCTTGCCGTTGACGAAGGTGGCGGAGCGCTTGCCGGTCATGAACAGGAACTCTTCATAGTTCAGCGTCATGGAGCAGGGGATGCCCAGGGCCTGCACCGCGGTGACCACGCAGCCGAAGGTGGTGGAGTTCACGGGATAGCCGAAGGCGCCGCCCACGGGGTTCATGATGATGCGCAGCTGGTCCTTGGGAATGCCGCAGGCGGGGGCCACTTCATCGCGGCACTCGCCGATGGCCTGGCACTTGCACTGCAGCGTCATGTTGCCGTCCTCGTCCCAATAGCCCTGCACCACATCGGGCTCGATGGGCAGATGGGGCTCGTGCTGGCTGTGGAAGCTGCCTTCCACCACCACGTCGGCGTCGGGGAAGATGTCCTCGGGATCCTCGCCCTTGTACACCGGCTGCCACATGAACACGTTGGGCTGGTCGTCATACAGCTGGATGGCATCGGGCATGGCGGCGTCGGAGAAGGTCAGGTAAGCCGGCAGCACCTCCAGGTCATACTTGACAGCCTTGGCGGCGGCGCGGGCATGCTCGCGCGTGTCGGCGGCGACCAGCGCGACGATGTCGCCCTTGTGGCGGATCTTGTCGCCGGCGATGACCGGGCAGGGCGTGATGCCGGCGCCGGCCTTGCGGGGATGCACCACGGGCATCTCCAGGTTGTTGGTGCCCTGCACGTCCTTGGCGGTGAGCACCTTGTAGACGCCGGGCATGGCCTCGGCCTCGGAGATGTCGATGCTCTTGATCTTGGCGTGGGACACGTCGGGCATGACGACGGCCAGCTGGGCGGTGCCCTCGGGCATCTTCAGCGCCACGTCGTCGCCGTAGTCGGTGAGACCGGTGACCTTCGCCAGCGCGGTGGGACGGGGCAGGTTGGAGCCGTAATAGTCCTCACCATGGTGATGATAGGTGATGTCGTCCATGGTCTTCTCGCCGCGCATGACCTCCGCAGCCGCCATGACGGCGTCCACGAGCGGCTTATAGCCGGTGCAGCGGCAGACGTTGTGGTGGGCCTGGAACCAGGCGCGCACCTCTTCGCGGGTGGGGCTGGGGTTCTGCTGGAGCAGACCGTAGGCGGAGACGATGAAGCCCGGGGTGCAGAAGCCGCACTGGGCAGCGCCGTAGGTGATCCAGGCCTGCTGCAGCGGGTGCAGATGCTGGGGAGAGCCGATGCCCTCGATGGTGATGATCTCGCTGTGCTCCTCGATGGTCTTCATCTTCTTGGTGCAGGCGCGAACCACCTCGCCGTTGAGGATGACGGAGCAGGCGCCGCAGACGCCGATGCCGCAGCCGATCTTGGTGCCGGTCAGGCCAATACGGCGCAGCGCGACGGCCAGGGTGTCCTTCTGCCGGTCGCAGAGAATGGGCCGCTCCACGCCGTTGATGACAACGCGCAGACGGGTCAGTTTCACTTCGTTTGCCATAGGGTGTCCTCCTTCAAATGATGCTTTTTCCTTTTCTCTATTTGCAAAAATGGTTTATTCGTCCTTCAGCATGTCCTGCAGGATCTCCGACGCGCCGCGGACAAAGGCCGGGCAGCGCTCGGTCATGTTGCCGCTGGCGCGGGCGGCGTCCAGCGCGCCGGGCTGGGACAGGTCATAGCCCAGGATCTCCCGGCAGATGGTACTGCCGAAGCGCTCCCGGAAAGCGGCCTGGAACTGCGCCGTCTTCTGCTCCATCACGGCGTTGTCGTCGCCGAACACAAGGCCCAGCGCGATCAGCGCGCCGGTCACGGCGCCGCAGGTGTCCCCCCGGAACATGCCGCCGCCGAAGGCCGCGGCCATGCGCTGCAGCTCCTCCGCGTCATAGCCCAGCTCCTCCGCCCAGGGAAGCAGCGTGCACTGGGCGCAGTGCTGCCCCGCAGCAAAGCGCGCCTTGACCTCATCCTTCGTAAAAATAGCAGCATCCATTTGCCGCGCCTCCCTTTCCTTATCGGAACACAATATCATATAATAAATATAATCAATTATTCCGCCCTTGTCAACCGCCAGATGCCGGAATGTTGCCGCCGGCCGCCCGCTCCTCGTTTTTCGTTGACGCTGCGCGGGGGAAGTGATAAAATAATTCCGCTGATTCTGACACTTTTTTTCGGAGGGATGCGCGTTTTATGTCCACGCTGCTGCTTCTGCGCCACGCCCCGGTGGCCGGGGGCACCGGCCGCTGCCTCGGCTGCCGGACGGACCTGCCCGCGGACCCGGCCGGCCTTGTCGCGGCGGGCGCACTGCGGGAACTGACGGCGGCGTGGGGCGTGCAGACCGTCTATTCCAGCCCCATGCTGCGCTGCATGCAGACGGCCTCTGCCATCTCCGGCGGGCGGCGCGTTGCGCCGGTGCCGGACCTGCGGGAGCAGGACTGCGGGGCCTGGGACGGTCTGGACTTTGCCGCCATCCGCGCCCGCTGGCCGGAGCACTATGCCCGCCGGGGCGAGGACCTTTCCCTGCCGCCCCCCGGCGGAGAGGCGCCGGCGCAGCTTGCCCGCCGGGGGCTGGACGCGCTGGCCGGGCTGATGCAGCGCAGCGAGGGGCCTGTGCTCACAGTGGCCCACGCCGGGCTGAACCGCGCGGTGCTCTGCGCGCTGCTGGGCCTCCCCTTTGCATCCATGTACACACTGCCGCAGCCGTATCTCTGCGCCAACGTGCTGCGCTGGGACGGCGAGAGCTTTGCCGTTGCCGCCGTCGGCTGCCCGACGGAGGACTGGCGCAGCGTGCCGCTGCTTTCACCCGAGAAGGAGGAACTGACACCATGAAAAAACTGTTTGACGCCCTGCGCGATGCATTGCAGCGCGGGGAGGACGCCGTGCTGGTCACCATCGTCGCCAGCAGCGGCAGCGCCCCCCGGGGCACCGGCGCCCGCATGCTGGTGACGGCGGCGGGCCGCGTCTGCGGTACCATCGGCGGCGGCGCGGTGGAATATAAGGGCGAGCAGATCGCCCAGGACATTCTGCGCACGAAGCGCTCGCGCCAGGAGAATTTCCGCCTTTACAAAAACGACGTTGCCGACCTGGGCATGGTCTGCGGCGGCACGGTGGACGTCTATTTCCGCTTCATCCCCGCCGGGGACGCGGACGTGCTGCGGCTGATCGACCAGTGCGCCGGCATCTTTGACGCGCTGGAGCCCGCCTGGCTCATCAGCGAGCTGACCGAGGGCGGCCTGTCCGTTTACAGCGAAAAGCGCGGCGTGCTGGGCGACGCCGTTCCGCCGGAGGTGATCGCGGCGCTGGGCGTGCGCCCGGCGCAGGTGGAAGCCGGTGAAAAGGTGTATTACTGCGAAAAGCTCTTGCAGCCCGGCCGGGTCTACATCTTCGGCGGCGGGCATGTGGCACGGGCGCTGGCCCCGGCGCTGATCGCGGCGGATTTCGCCTGCGTGGTGCTGGACGACCGGCCCGACTTCCTCGACCCCGCCGACTTCGGCGGCGCCCGGACCCGGCGCATCGACCCGGCGGACATCTCCGACGTGCTGCGGGATCTGACCGAGAACGACTATGTCTGCATCATGACCCGCGGCCACAAGGACGACATGGACATCCAGCGCCAGGTGATGCGCTCTCCCGTTCGCTACATCGGCGTCATCGGCAGCGCGCGAAAGCAGC
Organism: Oscillospiraceae bacterium; assembly: GCA_015068365.1. Classification (GTDB taxonomy): domain Bacteria; phylum Bacillota; class Clostridia; order Oscillospirales; family Oscillospiraceae; genus SVKR01. The sequence continues at coordinate 5,235 of SVKR01000071.1, read as the reverse complement.
GCACGGTGAAGGAGCGGATCCTGGCCATGGGCTATGACGAGGCCGAATTTGACAAGGTGGTGTCCCCCATCGGGCTGGACATCGGCGCGGAGACCCCGGCGGAGCTGGCCGTCAGCATCACGGCGCAGCTCATCATGGTGCGCGCCGGAAAGGGCACCGGCCCGAGGGACTGGAAAAGCTGAAATAAAGAAAAAAGGGGCGAGCCGCGCTCGCTCCTTTTTATTCTGTATCTCTTTGCTGCGCCAGCAGCGAAAGGGCCGTCCGGTAATCCGCCGGGGTGTCCAGGTCCAGATGCATCCCGGCGTCCTTGACCTCCACCAGCACCGTGGGGATGCCCAGCGCCGCCACGGCGCCGCGCAGGCCCCCCTCCCCGCCGTAGGCCAGAAGCGCGCCGCGGTACGCCGCGTCCAGCGCCACGGGGTGGCCCCGCCACCCGGCGCAGACCGGGCAGGCGAAGCCCGCTTCCGCTTCCAGCAGGGCCTTCACCGTCTCCGGCGCCACCAGGGGCACGTCCCCCGGCGTCAGCAGGATGGTGCGGCAGTCCCGCCTGAGCGCGCGCAGCCCAAGGCAGAGGGAATCGAACATCTCCGTCTCGGCATAGCGGGGGTTATGTACGGTCACCACGCCGCACTCCGCCAGATGTGCGGCCAGCTCATCCCCCCTGTACCCGGTCACCACGACGATCTCCTCCGCGCCGGCAGAGCGCAGATTGGCGATGCAGCGGCGGATGACGGTGCTGCCGTCAAAGGGCAGCAGGGGCTTATACTCCCCCATCCGGCTGGAGCGGCCCGCCGCGGCCACCACCGCGCCGATGGGTCCTGCTTCGTTTTTCACGCCCGCTCCCCCTTTTGCATGATCCACAGCCCGTAACCGGCCCTGTGCCGCCGGAGCGCCGCAAAGGCCGCCGGGGCCAGGCAGGCACACTCCCCGTCAAACAGCATCTGGGCCGCCATGGTGAGGTATTCCTCCCGGCAGTCCCGATAGCGCATAAACCGAAAGCCCGCTGCCTCCGCCGCCTGTTCCGTCCATTTGCGGGACGCCAGAAAGCGCACCGCCCCGCTGTCGGCCAGCCGCAGCCGCTGCGGCGCCGCATCTTCGGTGCACAGATCCGACAGCAGCAGCACGCCCCCCGGACGCAGCACCCGCCAAAGCTCCGCCAGGCAGGCGGCAGGGTCCTCCAGAAGCGAGAGCGTGCACTCGCACAGCGCGGCGTCAAAGCACCTCTCCGGCCAGGGCAGGGCGCAGACATCGCCGGTGACGATCTCCGCGGCGGGGCAGGCTTCCCTCGCGGCAGCGGCGTTTTCCCCATCGCAGTCGATGCCGCAAAGTCTGGTCTCCGGCCAGGCCCGGGCGCAATCCGCCAGCCGGTCGCCCCGGCCGCAGCCCGCGTCCAGCAGCGCCCCCGGCTCCGGGGCGTACTCCCCCAGCAGCGCCAGCACCAGGGCGCTGTCGCAGGGGCTCAGTTTTTTCATTGTCTCTCCGTATGCCATGGCGCCCTCCGTTTCTTCCCGTATTTTATCACGGCGCGGCGCGGATTGGTAGAATGTATTTTTCCGAAAGACGGTGTGAATCCATGTTTGACTTATCCGACATTGCCCGTTCCGGCTTTTCCTCCATCTCTGACCCCGAGCGGCTGGCGCTGCTGAATGCGCAGATCGCCTACGCCGCCGCCAACAGCCCCTATTACCGGGAAACGCTGGGACAAATTGCACCCCTGACGGCGCTGCGGGACATCACATGCCTGCCCTTTCTCACGCCGGAAATCCTGCGCGCCCAGGGCAACCGGCTGGCCTGTGTGCCCGCCTCGGAGATCGCCCGCATCGTCAGCTTGCAGACCAGCGGCAGCACCGGCGCGGCCAAGCGCCTCAGCTTTTCCCGGGAGGACCTGGAGCACACGGTGGAGTTTTTCACCGAGGGCATGGGCTGGCTGTGTGCACCGGGGGACCGGGCGGCGATTTTGATGCCCTCCCCCGCGCCGGACGGCATGGTGGACCTGCTGTGCCGTGCGCTGCGGCGCATGGGAGCCGAGCCGCTGGTCTTCGGGCTGCGCGCGGACATGGCGGCGCTGGGGCAGGAGCTGCTGAAGGCGCAGCCGGCGGTGCTGGTGGCCTTCCCCTGGCAGGCGCGGCTGCTGGCGCTGCTGTGTCCGAATCTGCGCCCGCGCACGGTGGTGCTTTCGGCAGACTATATTCCCGCGCCGCTGCAGCCGATGCTGCGCAGAGTTTGGCACTGCGCGCCCATCGCGCACTTCGGCATGACGGAGACAGGCTACGGCGCGGCGGAGGAACACCCCTGCGCACCGGGGGCCATGGTGCTGCGGCGGGATGCGCTGGTGGCGGAGATCGTGGACCCGGAGACCGGCGCGCCCCTCCCCCCGGAGCAGCCGGGGGAGCTGGTGCTGACCACGCTGCAGCGCCGGGCCATGCCGCTTTTGCGCTATCGCACCGGCGATCTGGCGGTGATGGACGCCGAAGGGCGGCTGCGCCGCGTGTTCGGAAGGCTGGGCAATCCGCCCTTTTTCTACGAATTGCAGGACCGCCTCTGCCCACTGGAGTGGCTTTACGACTATGCGATCCGGTCCGGGCGCCTGGTCGCCCTGGCTGCTTTGGATGCGCCCGCGGACAGCGGCGCGCTCCTTTCCGCGGCGGCGGGCGGCGTGGAGGTGGAGCTGCGCCGCATCCCGCCTTCCGAGGCGACGCTGCTGCAAAGCGGAAAACGGCTCGATTCCGCGTCGCTCTATTGACTTTCACAGGCCGTTCATATATACTATATAAATAAAATAATAACAAATTCCTATTACGAATTATGAACTTTGGAAAGGAGCAAATGAGATGTTAATCAAAGCTGCTGTCACCAATGAAAAGGGCAAATTCACATTCGAGGAGATCGAGCTGGACGAGCCGAAGGCGGATGAGGTACTCGTTAAGATCGTCGCAAGCGGCTGCTGCCACACCGACCTGGGCGGACGCGACCAGATGGCGCCGTGGCCCATCCCCGGCGTGCTGGGCCATGAGGGCGCCGGCATCGTTGAGAAGGTAGGCCCCATGGTCCACGGCATCAAGCCCGGCGACCACGTCGTTCTGTCTTACCAGCACTGCGGCCACTGCGACAACTGCCTGGGCGGCCATCCCGCGCGCTGCGACACGTGGTTCCCGCTGAACTTCCTCGGCAAGCTCACCGACAACTCGACCCGCCTTCACAAGAAGGACGGCACCGATCTCTCCGTCTTCTTCGGTCAGTCCTCTTTTGCGACCCACGCCGTCGTCAATCAGCGGCAGGTCGCCGTGGTGGACCCCGACGTTGATCTGCGCCTGCTTGGCCCCCTGGGCTGTGGCTTCCTGACCGGTTTCGGCTCGGTCGTGAACGTGTTCAAGGCCGGATTCGGCGACACGATCGCGGTCTTCGGCGTGGGCGGCGTCGGCCTGGCGGCGATCATGGCGGCGCGCATCGTGGGCTGCCAGCGCATCATTGCCGTCGGCCGCCATCAGGCGAAGCTGGACCTGGCCCTTGAGATGGGCGCGACGGACGTCGTGAACTCCAAGGAGTGCGACCCGGTCGAGGCCATCCGCGCCATCACCGGCGGACGCGGCGTGAAGTTTGCGTTCGACACCTCCGGCAAAGCCGCCATCATCAAGCAGGCGATCAATGCCTCCAGCGCTTACGCGAAGATCTGCACCGTCGCAATGAGCCCGGATACGCTGAACATCGAGATCGAGCAGGAGATGATGGGCCCCGGCCGCACCATCATGGGCTCCACCGAGGGCGACGCGGTCTGCAAGTCCTTCATCCCGAAGATGGTCGACTATTACAAGCAGGGCCGCTTCCCCTTCGACAAGCTGTGCAAGCTGTATAAGTTCGAGGACATCGAGCAGGCCTTCCAGGATTCTCTGGACGGCAAGGTCGTAAAGCCCATCGTTGTCATGGAGTAAAATTGTCGCTCCGCGATCAAAGCAACAAGCCAAAACACCGGCTGATGCGTAATGCATCAGCCGGTGCTTTTTTCAAACTCATATTTGTCGTCTGTCGGGTCGGATTACATGTAGCCGTTCTTCTCGTACTGCAGCGGCGCGCGGACGATCTCCTCACGCTTGACACCGAAGTGCTCCACGTTGTAGTCGTCGATGGCAGCCATGATGGCATCGTAAACGCCGTCGTAGATGCTGCCGGGGCCGCCCTGGGCAATGCAGGGGATGAAGGCCTTGGGGGTGCACTGGTCGAGCAGGGCGTAGACCTTTTCCTTGATGCCCTCCGGCGTCCAGTCGGGGGTATCGAAGTCGGCGCCGTCAAAGCCGCCCATGAAGCCGATCTTGCCGCAGTACTTGCGGGTGAGGTTGGGCAGATCGTTGCTGCTCATGCAGCCCTGCCACACGTCGATGCCCATCTCGATCATGTCGGGCACCAGGGTGGCGCCGAAGCTGTCGGAATGGTGGATGACCAGCTCAACGCCGTGGGACTTGTAGTAACCATAGATCTGCTTGTAGGCGTCTACAAAGAAGTCCTCAAACATCTCCGGGCTCATAAAGGTGCTGGTACGGCTGCCCCAGTCGTCATGGTGGAACAGGGCGTTGGGCTTCATGTGCGTGCAGATGCCCTCGGCCATCTTCAGCTCGTACTCGGTCAGGTACTTGATGAGGTCGTGCATCTCATCCTCATAGCACATGAGGTTGACCATGGTGTTCTGGATCTCGCCCAGGTGGTGGCACTGCTCGAACAGGCCGGGGGCCACGAAGGGGGCGCGCCAGACCAGATTATTGTCGGTCTTGGCGAGGATGTCATTCAAGAACTGCCATTCCTCGTCCTTGAAGTCCAGCGACGGGGCGTGGACATAGTCGCGCCAGTGCTCGATGTCCTTGATGACGATCTTTTCCGGGGTGTGCACCGGGAATGCGCCGGGCACGTTTTCCGGATAGCTGAAGGTGACGCCCCAGGCGTTGACCTTGTTCTCCTCACCCTTCATGGGGCTGCCCAGATGCAGCAGCGCGGGGTGGAAGTGGAGGCGCAGCGCCTCGTACTGGTTGCTGTAGCGGTCAGGATTCAGGCCCTTGGCAGACTCATAGAAGTTTTGTTTCGGTGTAAGCATGTTATCTCCCTTTCCTTATAATGATTACATGATGGCGAAACGCCGCAAAGCGTTCCGCCGCACCGCTTTGCGGTGCAGCAAAACAGCAACGCTGTTTTGCCATGTATTCATTGCAATGAGCATCGGGCGAATGATTTTTCAAATCATTCGCTGCC
>SVKR01000070.1 GCA_015068365.1 Oscillospiraceae bacterium | reverse complement strand
GAACCCAGACCATAGAACTTGCAGCAGATGCTGCCTTCGGGAGCGGCGTTGAACAGCTCGCCCACGGGCAGGGAGGTGTTGGTCACGTCGTCAACGATGCCAACGGTGAAGTGGTTCTTGCACTCGCCGTCCAGGTTGGCGAACACGGCCTTCACATGGGTGGGGGTGAACTCCTTGGAGCCCAGGCCGTAGCGGCCGCCCACAACCTTGATGTCAGTGCGGCCTTCTTCCAGCAGAGCAGAGCACACGTCGGTGTACAGGGGCTCGCCCAGGGAGCCGGGCTCCTTGGTGCGGTCCAGCACGGCGATCTTCTTCGCCGTTTCGGGGATCGCGGCCAGCAGACGCTCGGCGGAGAAGGGGCGGTACAGCCGCACCTTCAGCAATCCCACCTTCTCGCCCTTGGCCAGCAGGTGGTCCAGCACCTCCTCGGCGGTGTCGCATACGGAGCCCATGGCGATGATGACCCGCTCGGCGTCCGGCGCGCCCACATAGTTGAACAGCTTGTAGTCCGTGCCAAGCTTGGCGTTGATCTTCGCAAAGTATTCCTCCACGATGGCGGGCAGGTCGCTGTAATAGCCGTTGGACGCCTCGCGGTTCTGGAAGAAGATGTCGTCATTCTCATGGCTGCCGCGCATCTGCGGATGGTCCGGGCTCAGCGCGCGGTCGCGGAAGCGGCGCAGCGCGTCCGTGTCCAGCATCTCGGCCAGATCGGCATAGTCCCAGACCCGCAGCTTCTGCAGCTCGTGGCTGGTGCGAAAGCCGTCAAAGAAGTTCAGGAAGGGCACGCTGCCCTTGAGGGCGGCCAGGTGCGCCACCGGGGACAGGTCCATGACCTCCTGGGGGTTGTTCTCGCAGAGCATGGCAAACCCGGTCTGCCGGCAGGCATAGACGTCGCTGTGGTCGCCGAAAATGCTCAGCGCATGGCTGGCCACGGCGCGGGCGGAGACATGGAACACCGCCGGCAGCAGCTCGCCCGCCATTTTGTACATATTGGGGATCATCAGCAGCAGGCCCTGGGACGCGGTATAGGTCGTCGTCAGCGCGCCGGTGTTCAGGCTGCCGTGGACCGTGCCGGCCGCGCCGGCCTCGGACTGCATCTCCATGATGCGCACCGGGTGGCCGAAAATGTTCTTGCGCCCGGCCGCAGCCCACTGATCCACACAGTCCGCCATGGGGCTGGAGGGCGTGATGGGATAGATGCCCGCGACCTCCGTAAACGCATAGGAAACATGGGCGGCGGCGGTGTTGCCGTCCATGGTCTTGTAAGTACCCGCCATGCAATTTCCTCCTTGCTTCGCATCCTGCGATGCGCCGAATTGTAAAAAAATAAATCAATTGATATACTTTGTCTATTATCTCACAGAGTAAGTATAGCATATCCCTTGCCGTTTGTCTAAGGAAATCTGTTGGAATTTCCCGGACAAATCTTAGGCAATCTGCATAATTCCGGAACAGGGCCGCTCCGACAAATTATACTTGTGGTTTTCGGCTATCTGTTATATAATTGTATACCACTTTGAGCCAAAGGAGGCTTCCACATGGTTAAGATCCTGAATGAGGGCGGCAGCGTCATCATTTCCAGCGAGGTGTTCACCACCATCGCAGGGGACGCGGCCACCAGATGCTTTGGCGTGAAGGGCATGGTGGGCAAGGCCAAGGAGAGCGGGCTGTATCAGCTGCTCCGCAGGGAGTCCATGTCCAAGGGCGTTTCGGTCACCTTCCACGAGGAGGGCGCGGTGTCCATCGCGCTGCACATCGCCGTGGATTACGGCGTCAACATCTCCGTGATCGTGCGCAGCATCATCCGGGAGGTCAGCTATAAGGTCAGCGAGGCCACCGGCGTCCCGGTCAAGGCAGTGGATGTTTACGTCGACTCCGTCATGGTCGACTGAATGCCGGGCACGCCCGGCACCTGATAGAGAAATGCCCGCGCACCCGTGCGCCAACGCACACAAGCCCGGGCAAAGCGGAGGAAAAGGTATTGAAAGATTCGATCACCGGCGCACAGCTGTCGGAAATGCTGCTGTGCGCGTATGAAGCGCTGGAAAAAAACAAGCAGACGATCAACGAGCTGAACGTCTTTCCTGTTCCCGACGGGGACACCGGCACCAACATGACGCTGACGGTGTCCGCCGCGGCGACGGAGCTGCGCAAGCTGCCGGACAGCGACATTTCCGTGGTGGCGGACAAGGCCGCCTCGGCCATGCTGCGCGGCGCCCGGGGCAACTCCGGCGTCATCCTCTCCCTGCTGCACCGCGGCATCGCCAAGGGGCTGAAGGGCAAGAGCGAGGCCAGCGCCAAGGAGTTCGCCGCCGCCATGTGCGACGGCGTGGACGCGGCGTACAAGGCCGTGATGAAGCCCGCCGAGGGCACGATCCTCACCGTCTCCCGCATGGCCACCAACGCCGCGCTGGAGTGCGCCAAGGCCCACGGCAGCCTGGAAGCCGTGCTGGAGCGGGCGCTGGGCGCCGCGGCGGAGGCCCTGGAAAAGACCGTGGAGCAAAACCCCGTGCTGGCCCGTGCCGGCGTGGTGGACGCCGGCGGCAAGGGCTATGTCATTATTCTGGACGCTTTCCTGGCCTCGCTGCAGGGCCGGGTGTTCTCCGGCAGCATCTCGACCGACGCCGCCGCGCAGGACGATCACGACGATCACTCCGTCTTCGGCGAATTTGACTCGGAGGAGATCACCTTTGCCTATGACACGGTGTTCATTGTCCGCAAGCCCGCCCCCGACCTGGATCTGGAGCCCTTCCGCGCCTATCTGGGCAGCATCGGCGACAGCCTGGTCATCACCGAGGACGACGAGGTGTTCAAGGTGCACGTGCACACCAACACCCCCGGCCTGGCGCTGACGGAATCCCAGAAATACGGCGTGCTGGAGATCGCCAACATCGAAAACATGCGCACCCAGCATGACGCCCTGCTGGGCAACGCCGTCATGCCCGCCGTCCCGGACGAGCCGGAGATCGCACCGGCGGAGAAGGCCTGCGGCTTCGTGGCCGTCTGCGCAGGCGAGGGGCTGGAGCAGATCTTCCGCGATCTGGGCTGCGACTGCGTCGTCACCGGCGGCCAGACCATGAACCCCTCCACGGAGGACATCCTCAGCGCCGTGAACCGCACCCCGGCAGAGACGGTGTTCATCCTGCCCAACAACAAAAACATCATCATGGCGGCGGAGCAGTGCGCCCCGCTGACGGAGAAGACCGTGATCGTGATCCCCACCACCACGGTGCCCCAGGGCATCACCGCCATGCTGAAGCTGGACCCCGACGCCGAGGCGGAGCAGATCAGCGCCGCCTTCCGCGAGGCCATCGAAGGCGTCCACACCGCGCTGGTGACCTACGCCGCCCGCAACAGCGAGTATGACGGCCGGAAGATCAAGGCCGGGGAATACCTCGGACTGATGGACGGCGCGCTTCTGGGCTCCTGGAGCTCTCAAAAGGTGCTGGGCCGGCAGCTTTGCAAGGCCTTCAAAAAGCTCACGCCGGAGTTCATCACCATCTACTACGGCGAGGGCGTGCCCCCCGACGCCGCCGACGGCATCCGCGAGACGCTGAGCCAGGCCTTCCCCGAGGTGGAGGTCACGCTGGTGGACGGCGGCCAGCCGGTCTACTATTTCATGATCGCAGTCGAATAATATCGTTGCAAAAAACCGCCCGGTTCTGATGGAACCGGGCGGTTTTTTGCGCATTCGGGCGCGCGATCACTCCATGCCCAGGAAATCGTATCCGGCGTCGGTGACGGCGGCCTTCACGGCAGCTTCGTCCACCGCGGCGCTCAGCGTCAGCACGGCGTTTTTCTTCTCGTGGCTCGGCTCTGCCTTCTCCACGCCGGCGAGGGCCTCCAGCGCCTTTTTCACGCGGGCCTCGCAGTGGCCGCAGCTCATCCCGTCGATCTTCACGATCTTTGTCATGTTGGTATCCTCCTTAAAACTGTTTTGAATCTCCTCCACCGCCTGGCGGAAGGTCGTTTCCTCAATGATTTTGCCGGGTTTGTCCCGACGGCTGTCGTGCACGCGCAGCAGATTGAGCCACAGCGCGTTGGTCACCACGCAGACGCTGGAAAGGCTCATCGCCGCCGCGCCCAGCATGGGGTTCAGGGTCAGCCCCAGCTTCACGAAGACGCCGGCGGCCACAGGGATGCAGATGACGTTGTAGAAAAACGCCCAGAATAGATTTTGGTGGATGTTGCGCAGCGTGGCGCGGGAAAGGCGCACGGCGGCGGCCACGTCGGTCAGGCGGGATTTCATCAGCACCACGTCCGCCGCGTCGATGGCCACATCCGTTCCGGCGCCGATGGCAACGCCGATGTCCGCCCGGGTCAGCGCCGGGGCGTCGTTGATGCCGTCGCCCACCATGATGACCTTGCCCAGCTCCTTCAGCCGGCGGATCACGCCCTCCTTGCCGTCGGGCAGCACCCCGGCCACCACGTCGTCCACGCCGGCCTGGGCGCCGATGGCACGGGCCGTCCGGGCATTGTCGCCGGTCAGCATCACCACGCGGATGCCCATGGCGTGCAGCGCGGCGATGGCCTCGGGGCTGTCGGGCTTGATGACATCCGCCACGGCGATCACGCCCAAAACCTGTCCGTCCCGGGCGAAAAGCAGCGGAGTTTTGCCCTGTTCCGCCAGGGCCTCCGCCCGGGCGCGCAGCGCATCCGGCAGCGGAAAGCGCCCGCCGATGTACTTCATGCTGCCGCCGGTGAGGGTCCTGCCCTCCCGCTGCGCGGTCAGACCGTTGCCGGGCAGGGCTTCAAAGTCCGTCACCGCATCGCAGGGCAGGCCGCGCCCCTCCGCCAGCGTCACCACCGCACGGGCCAGGGGATGCTCGGACTTCTGCTCCAGGGCATAGGCCTCGCGCAGCAGCTCTTCCTCCGTAACGCCCTCCGCCGGGAGGATGTCCGTGACCTGGGGCGTGCCCTCGGTGATGGTGCCAGTCTTGTCCAGAGCGATGATCTGGGCCTTGCCGGTCTCCTCCAGGGAGACGGCGGTCTTGAACAAAATGCCGTTTTTCGCGCCCATGCCGTTGCCCACCATGATGGCCACCGGCGTCGCAAGTCCCAGGGCACAGGGGCAGGAGATCACCAGCACCGAGATGCCGCGGGCCAGCGCGAAGGCGAAGGGCCGGCCCAGAAGCAGCCAGACGATCAGCGTCACCAGGGCGATCGAGATCACCACCGGGACAAAGACGCCGGAGACCTTGTCGGCGATCTTGGCGATGGGGGCCTTGGTGGCGGCGGCGTCGGAGACCATTTTGATGATCTGGGACAGGGTGGTGTCCTCCCCCACCCGCGTCGCGCGGCAGGTGAGGAAGCCGCTGCGGTTCACCGTGGCGGCGGAGACGCTGTCCCCCTCCGCCTTGTCCACCGGCACGCTCTCGCCGGTGAGGGCGCTTTCGTCCACGGCGCTGCTGCCGGAGACGACCACGCCGTCCACGGGGATGCTCTCACCCGGGCGCACCACGAATTCATCGCCGATGCGCACCTGCTCCACCGGCACGCTGCGCTCCGCCCCGTCACGCAGGACGTTGGCGGTCTTGGGCGTCAGGCGCAGCAGGCCCTTCAGCGCGTCGGTGGTGCGGCCCTTGGAGCGGGCCTCCAGCATCTTGCCGACGGTGATCAGCGTCAGAATCATGGCGGCGGACTCGAAATAGAACTCGTCCATATACTCCATGACCGCGCCGTGATCGCCCCGCTGGACGGCGGCGCTCATCATGAACAGGGCATACACGCTCCAGACGAAGCTGGCCGCGCTGCCCAGGGCCACCAGCGTGTCCATGTTGGGCGCGCGGTGCCACAGGCTTTTAAAGCCGGAGATGAAAAAGCGCTGGTTGATGACCATGACGATGGCGGCCAGAAGCAGCTGCACCAGCCCCATCGCCACATGGTTGTCCGCAAAAAAGGCCGGCAGGGGGAAGCCCCACATCATGTGGCCCATGGAGAAGTACATCAGCACCACGAGAAAGCCGATGGAGGCCAGCAGCCGCCGCTTCAGCTTCGGCGTCTCGCGGTCCCGCAGGGCGTCCTCCGCCGCTTCGGCGGAGGCGGCGGTCTGCTTCTCCGCGCCCTTCACCGCCGCGCCGTAGCCGGCGGCTTCCACCGCGGCGATGACCGCGGCGGGGTCCGCCGTGCCCTCCACGCCCATGGAATTGGTCAGCAGGCTCACCGAGCAGCTCGCCACGCCGGGCACGGCGCTGACCGCCTTTTCCACCCGGTTGCTGCAGGCCGCGCAGGTCATGCCTGTCACAAGGTATTGTTCCATTTGATTACCTCAACATTTGCTGTAAAGTCCACGATGTACCCGCGTCAGCGCATCATGCGCTCAAGCGTTTCCATTAATTCGTCGGCCACCTCGTCCTTGCCCTCCCGGATGTCGCGGATGACACAGGAGTGGAGATGGCTGCGCAGCACCTCGCGGCTGAAGGCGTTCACCGCCGCGCTGATGGCCGCAGTCTGGATCAGAACGTCGTTGCAATAGGCGTCGTTCTCGATCATCTTCCGCACGCCCCGCACCTGGCCCTCCAGGCGGCTGAGGCGGTTCAGCAGCTTCTTTTTCTGTTCCTCGCTGCGCTCGGTCTTTTTCCCGCCGCAGCAGCAGTTGGTGGTTTCTTTCTCCATAATCGCCCCTCCAATACCCCATTGGGGTATTTAAAGCATATACCCCCGCCGGGTATTTTGTCAAGTCCTTCTCCCCGGTTATGCAAAAAAAGTACCGCGGCGCCTTTTCTAAGGCGCCGCGGTACGGCAGGGGATCATGTCTCCCGCATATTGGCGATCAGCAGAAATTCCAGCAGCAGCTGCAGCAGCGCGCTGATGCCCAGCAGCACCGACAGCGCCGTGCTGCGCGGCTCAAAGGTGACGGTGATGCACAAAAATGCGCCAAGCTGCAGGGCAATGAGCGTCTGGGTGGGTTTGCCCACGCCGTAGAAGAAGGCCGCGACGAAATAGAGCGCCGCGCCGGAGGCGATGATTGCCAGCACCTCAAAGGCATAGTTCCACACGATGGGGTCGGCGTAGATGGACTTGTAATCGAACACCATCCAGAAGCAGAAAAACAGCGTGATGACCACGGCGGCGGTGCGCCCCATGGGGCCGGCACCGCTGCTGTCGCGCTTGCCGAACAGGAAGGGGATGGAGAGCCCGCCGAGGATGCCGAAGGCGCCGAACAGGCGCTGCAGCAGCGGCGTGGGGGACTGGCCGGCAGAGAACAGCACGACGCAGCTTGCCGCCGCGAAGACCACGCCCAGCGCCCAGCCCAGCACCTGCGGCAGGGCGTTGAAGCATTTCAGCGCGCCGGCGGCATCCCGGTCGCTTTCATAGCGGCGCAGCCACAGCACCGTCAGCAGGCAGATGGCCGCCGCGGCCAGCACACAGTAAACGATCAGCACCACGGTGACGCCCGCGCCGGGGATCGGGAAGCCGGTCTCCTTGTCAAAGGCGTTCATCAGCTGAAGCCAGCGGAAAAACGCGCCGAACACGCCCAGCACCAGCGTGGTGACCGTAAATGTCAGGGCAATTTTACGCATCATATCCAGTCCGTCCACATAAAAATTGATTGAAGCTATTTTATACCCGGCTCCGCATTCCGTCAAGCCTTTGGACAAGGCCGGGGAGAGGGAGGATTCCAAAACGCAATGAAACAAATCGCGGCCTTTTCCCTTTTTGCCGTGCTGCTGGCCTTTGCACTGCCGCTGCTGCTGTATCTCCCCGGCCGCAGCGCCCCGGCGGACACGCCGCAGGCCTCGCCCGCGCCGGACGTGTCCCCCTCCCCCGCCCCGACGGCGGCGGCGCAGGCGGTGCTGGACGCCTCCATCGCGCTGGAGGTGCAGACCGACGCCGGCACGGCGGCGATGAGCATGGCGGACTATCTGCCCCTGGCGCTGGCCGGAGAGATGCCCGCCTCCTTCGAGCCGGAGGCGCTGAAGGCCCAGGCCGTGGCGCTGCGCAGCTACGCCCTCTATTACCGGGCCAACCGCAAGGCCGTCCACCCGGAGGCGGACGTGTGCTCCTCCGCCGGCTGCTGCGCGGCGCTGGCGGAGGAATCTGCGCTGCGCAGCGCCTGGGGCGCGCAGTATGAAAGCTATCGGCAGAAGCTGGCCGACGCCGTGGCGGCCACGGACGGGCAGTATCTGGTGTGGGAGGACGCCCCGGCTTTGACGGTGTTCCACGCCTCCTCCGCCGGGCGCACGGAGGACGGCGCGGCGCTGGGCATGGCGCTGGGCTATCTGGTCAGCGTGGACACGCCGGAGACCGGGGAGGCCGTGCGCAACCTCTACAGCACCGTGGAGGTGGCGTCCGGGGAGTTTGCCGCGGCGGTGCGCTCCGTGGCGCCGGAGGCGCTTTTGGAGGGCGACCCCGGCGCATGGCTGGGGCCGGTCTCCCTGGGCCCGTCCGGCCGGGTGCAGAGCGTGCAGCTTGGCGGCACGGCGGTCAGCGCGCTGGCGCTGCGCCAGCTGTTTGCCCTGCGCTCCACGGATTTCACCCTCTCCTGGAACGGGGAACACTTCGTTTTTCGCGTGCGGGGCTACGGCCACGGCCTCGGCATGAGCCAGTACGGCGCCCAGCTCATGGCCGGTGCCGGCGCAGACTACACCGAGATTTTGCAGCACTATTACCCCGGCACGACCCTGGTCATGGCGCTGGCAGAATGAAAAATGAGAGGCGGATCTGCCTCTCATTTTTCATGTTGTCCGCCATTCACCGGAACTGCGTGAACAGAATGTCCATGTCCACCCGGCCGCTGATGCCGTCCACCGTGCCGCTGGAGCCGTACTGCCACATCTGGAAGTCATAGCAATAGTCCGTCACGTCCACATAGTGGGCCAGCCACTTGGGGAAGCGCTGCAGCCGGGGCAGATCCAGGTGCAGATAGGCCATGGTGGGGTTGAAATAGGTCATGGGGATATAGCCCGCCTCGGCCACGCCGTCGCAGAAGGCAACGATGCAGTCCGTCACCTTGTTCCAGTCCGGCGACTGGGTGCGGGAGCCGTACTGCTCCCAGTCAAAGACCACGGGCATCGTCACGTTCCAGCCGCGGATGAGGTCCAGAGTGAAGTCCAGCTCCTCCTTCGCCTCCTGCTCGTTCAGCGCCTGCGAGAAGAAGTAGACCCCGACCTCGATGCCGTTTTCCAGCGCGCCGCGGATGTTTTCCTCAAAGCGGTCGTCCACATTCAGATTGCCGGTGGCGCTGCCGCGATAGCCGCAGCGGATGATGGCGAAGTCGATGCCGTCGGCGGCCACCTTCGCCCAGTCGATGGCGCCCTGGTGCCAGCTGACGTCGATGCCGTAGCGCACGGGCGTCACGCCGTCGGAATAGAAGGTCCGGCCGTTTTGCTTGTAAAAGGCGGACTTGCTGTACATGTTGAAGGCCAGGTCGTAGTTGATGGGGATGCGGTAGCCGGAGAAGAGGATCCAGGTGCGGGCCACATAGTCCTGCACCCTTGTCAGCACCGCGCAGATCTCCGCGCGCTGCAGCTTGTCCTCTCCCTTGAAAACGCGCTGTCCCGCTTCGTTGAAGCTGCCCTCCAGGATGCCCGCGGCGAAAAGCCGCAGGGCGGCGGCGCGGCGGCTGTCGGCAAAGGTGTCCTCCGGCGCGGCGGCGGTCAGCTCCAGTGCCGCGGCGCAAAGCTCGGCCATCTCATTGCGGGTGATGGCCCGGTCCAGGTCAGAAATGCTGCCGGTGCGGAGATAGCCCCGCTTTTCCGCCAAGGAGAGATAGCCGCTGGCCCAATGGGACGGCTCCGCCCCGTTCTGCGCCTTCACGGGGTTCTGCGCCCGGAAGCCGGAGGCCAGCAAAATCAGCTTCAGCGCCTCGCCCCAGGTCACGTCGTTTTTCGGGCGGAACAGCCCGTCCTCATAGCCGTTCACCACCCCGCCGGACACCAGGCGCGACACATGGGGTGCGAACCATGCCGCGTCCGGCACGTCGGGAAACACCGACCAGGCCCCGTCTTCCACCGGGGCGGTCTCCTCCGCCGGCGCGGTTTCCTCCGCCGGGGCGGTTTCTTCCGCCGGCGCGGCCTCCTCCGCCGGAGGCACGGTTTCCTCCGCCGGGGCGGGCAGCTCAACGGGGACGGCGCTCCACCGGGCCGTCAGGTTCAGATTGCCGCTGACGATGTCCGTGGGGGCCAGGATGCTGCCGTCCGGCTTTTGCCAGCCGGCGAAGTACCAGCCGCTGCGGCTGACGGCGGGCAGCGTGCCGTAGGGCTCCCCGCTTTTGTACACCGCCACGTCGCTTAAGTCGTTTTCACCGCCGTTGGCGTCCAGGATCACCCAGTTCCAGCCCAGGTCGGAGCCGTAGTTCCGGAAGGTATAGTCCCCGTAAAGGAACATTTTTGCCTCCATGATGCGCCGCTGCAGCGCCACGGTGTTCACCTTGCCGCCCACATGGCACCAGGCGGCAAAGGCGGAGGCGATCTGCTGGTCGGTGTAATTGCCGATGCCGCTGATGAGGTAGCCGGACAGGCGGTTCGCGGCGTTCATCCACGCCGGACCCAGGGCATAGTTCATGGCGATCATGGCGTCGAACTGCGCCTGCGTGACGGTGAGATCATAGCGTTTCAGAAAAAAGACGTTGATGTAGTCGGCGGATTTCTGCATGTTTTCCCGCAGCAGCGCGTCCGCGGCCTGCTCGCTGATGCCGCCGGGGTAATCCGCGGGGTTGACGAGGCAGCCGTAGCCGATGTACCAGCCGGTGCCGTCGTTGATGGGCGTGGGGGAAAAGCCCTCCCCCTGCTTGACATATTCCACAACGCCGTCGGAAAACGTCATCTCCGTATAGCTTGCCAGCGCCGCGGGGCAGCATGTCAGCAGCAGCGCCGCCGCCAGCGCGAGGCAGATCCAGTTTCTTCTCATGGCGTTTCTCTCCTTTTCCTGTCGAATTATAGGGGTGAAATGCATCATTTTCCCCTGCTTTTCATTTGGGGAAAAATCTGCTATACTGAAAAGAGAGAACCAAGGATGGAGTTTTGTGCGCATGAAGGAACTGACGGTGGGCATCCTTGCCCATGTGGACGCGGGAAAAACCACGCTGGCCGAGGCGATGCTCTGCCGCAGCGGCCTGGTGAAAACTCCGGGGCGCGTGGACCATGGCGACAGCGCCCTGGACAGCCACGCCCTGGAGCGCCGGCGCGGCATCACGATCTTTTCCGCCCAGGCCCGCATCCCCTGGGGCGGGCAGACCATCACGCTGCTGGATACCCCCGGCCACGTGGATTTTTCCGCGGAGATGGAGCGCACGCTGGGCATTCTGGACTGCGCCGTGCTGGTCATCAGCGGCTCGGACGGCGTGCAGGCGCATACGGAGACGCTGTGGCGGCTGCTGCGGCGCTACGGCGTGCCGGTGTTCCTCTTCGTCACCAAAATGGACCTGCCCGCCGCCGACCGGGAGGCGCTGTTGCGCTCCCTGCGCTCTGGCCTGGACGAGCACGTTTTTGATTTCACGCAGCGCCCCGGCGATGAGGACCTTGCCATGTGCAGCGAGCAGGCGCTGGAGCAGTATATGGCTTCCGGCGCGCTGACGGACGCGGACATAAGCGCACTCATCGCCCGGCGGGAGCTATTCCCCTGCTGCTTCGGCTCCGGGCTGAAGCTGGAGGGCATCGACGAATTTCTGGATACGCTGGTGCGCTATGCTCCGCAGCCGGAGTGCACGGAGGCCTTCGGCGCGCGGGTCTATAAGATCGGCTTTGACGGCGCTGCGCGCCTGACGCATCTGCGCATCACCGGCGGAGAAGTTCGCGTGCGGCAGACGCTGCGCCTGCGCACGCGCTCCGGTGAGGAGACGGAGGAGAAGGTCACCGGCATCCGCCTTTATAACGGCACGAAATACGAAGCCGTGGAGTCGGCCGGGGCCGGGACGGTCTGCGCGGTTACAGGCCTGAGCGCCAGCTACGCCGGGCAGGGCCTTGGCGCGGCGGACGACCTGCCCGCCCCGGTGCTGACCCCGGCGCTGACCTATTGCCTCACCCTGCCGGAGGGCACCGACGCAGCCCAGGTCATGCCGCAGCTGAAGCGCCTGGAGGAGGAAGACCCCATGCTGCGCTTCGGCTGGGACAGCCGGGCGCGGGAGATCACGCTGCAGCTGATGGGCCCGGTGCAGATCGAGGTGCTGGAAAGCCTGATCGCCGAGCGCTTTGACCTGGAGGTGCATGTGGACAAGGGCCACATCCAGTATAAAGAGACCATCGCCGCGCCGGTGGAGGGCGCCGGGCATTTTGAGCCGCTGCGCCACTATGCGGAGGTGCACCTGCTCCTGGAGCCCCTGGAGCCCGGCCGGGGCATCGAGCTGGAGACGGACTGCGCCACGGACCTGCTGGACCTCAACTGGCAGCGGCTGATCCTGACCCACCTGGCGGAGAAGCAGCACCTGGGCGTGCTGACCGGCGCGCCGCTGACGGACGTGCGCATCACGCTTCTGGCCGGACGCGCGCACTTGAAGCACACCGAGGGCGGCGACTTCCGCCAGGCCACCTATCGCGCCGTGCGCCAGGGACTGATGAAGGCGGAAAGCGTGCTTCTGGAGCCATGGTACAGCTTCCGCCTGACCGTGCCCGCGGCCCAGACCGGCCGCGCCATCAGCGATCTGCGGGCGATGCACGGCGAATTTGAGCTGGATTCCGGCGAGACCGCCGCCACCTTGACCGGGCGGGCCCCGGTGGCCTGCCTGCGGGATTACAGCGTGGAGGTGGCGTCCTACACCGGCGGGCGGGGCCGGCTGGAGTGCGTCATAGCGGGTTACTTCCCCTGCCACAACGCGCCGTCCGTGATCGCAGCGGCGGGCTATGACCCGGAGGCCGACCTGGACAACACGCCGGACAGCGTCTTTTGCGCCCACGGCGCCGGCGTTACGGTGAAGTGGGACAAGGTGGACGAATACTGCCACGTGGACACCGGCCGGGGCCGCGACGGGGCGCTGAGCGCGCCGCGGCTGCGCATGGGCGCGCTGAGCATCGACGAGAAGGAGCTGGAGGCCATCATGGTGCGGGAGTTCGGCCCCATCCGCCGCCCCATGTACACCAGCCCTGTCCGCCGCGATCCGGAACGGGACAAGCCACTGTTTCGCGAGCGGCGGGAACTACTGGTCATCGACGGCTACAACGTCATCTTCGCCTGGGACGAGCTGAAGGCCCTGGCCGCGGAGAACCTGGACCTGGCCCGCGCGCGGCTGGGGGAGATATTGCTGAATTACCACGGCTTCACCGGAAGCGACGTGGTGCTGGTCTTTGACGGCTACGCCGTGAAGGGCAATCCCGGAGAAAAGGACGGCGGCGCCGGGCTCCGGGTGGTGTACACCAAAGAGAACGAGAGCGCCGATCTTTATATCCAGCGCCTGCTGCACGACATCGGGAAAAACCGCGCCGTGCGCCTGGTGACCAGCGACAATCTCATCCGCCTGTCCGCCCTGGGCAGCGGCATTGCCCGCACCAGCGCCCGGGAATTCGGCAACGAGATGGACTGGGTCATGGGCCAGATCGGCGATATTCTGCGAAAAAGCGCCGAGGGCAGCCACACGGTGCGCGCCCTCGACGGCAAGCTGAAAAAGGAAGCGGAAAATGGAAGATGAACTGATCCGCCGCGCGCAGGACTTATCTGCCCGCTGCGGGCGCACCGGCAGCGTGACAAGCACCCACTTTCTGACTCCGGCGGAGGCGCGGACGCTGTCCGACTGGGCAAAGTGGGGCACGGACTGCGTCTTTCTGCTCCACGGCGGCTACGCCGGAGCGGAGCGGGCCGTGGGCTTTTTCCTGCCGGACTGGATGGACGAATCGGACTTTGACCCGGCGGAGACCATCTGCGCCCTGGCCGGCACCGCCGCCTTCGGCGCGCCGGGGCACCGGGACTGGCTGGGGGCGATCATGGGCCTCGGCATCGGGCGGGAATGGCTGGGCGACATCCTCATCGAGGAAAACCGCGCCGTCATCCTCTGCCTCGCCTCCGTGCAGCAGCACGTTCTGCTGAATCTGGACAAGGTGGGGCGCTGCGGCGTGAAGCTGCGCGCGCTCTCCCTTGCCGACATCGTCCCGCCGGAGCGCGCCATGAGCGAGCGCAGCTTCAGCGTACACTCTGCCCGCCTGGACGCGGTGTGCGCCGGGGCCTTCCGCCTGTCGCGCTCCGCCGCGGCCGAGGCCATCGCCGCCGGGCTGCTGTCGCTGAATTACGCCGTCTGCACAAAGCCCGACACCGCCGTGCGCGCCGGGGACGTCCTCTCCCTGCGGGGCAGGGGCAAGGCCGCCGTGCTGGACGCGGGAACGCGCGAATCGAAAAAGGGCCGCCGCTTCATCACGGTCGGCGTTTACCAATAACATCGGCGAAAGGAGATGCGATCATGCGTCTGACATTTCTTGGCGCGACCCACGAGGTCACAGGAAGCTGCACCCTCATCGAGGTGAACGGCAAATACGGGCTGGTGGACTGCGGGATGGAGCAGGGCGTGGACGTGTTCGTCAACGTGAATCTGCCCGTCGCCCCCGCCGCGCTGGATTTCATTTTGCTGACCCACGCCCACATCGACCACTCCGGCAAGATCCCGCTGCTGTTCAAGCAGGGCTGCACCGCCCCGGTCTACGCCACGGCGGCCACCTGCCATCTGTGCGAGATCATGCTGCGCGACTGCGCCCACATTCAGGAAAGCGAGGCGGAGTGGCGCTCCCGCAAGGCCCGCCGCGCCGGCGAAGCGGAGACGGAGCCGTTTTACGCCATCGCCGACGCCGAGGCCGCCATCGCCCATCTGCGCCCGGTGGATTACGGCCAGATGCTGCAGATCGACGAGGGGGTCGTGGTGCGCTTCATCGACGCCGGGCACCTTCTGGGCTCGGCCAGCATCGAGATCTGGCTCACCGAGGCGGGCACGACGAAAAAGCTGGTCTGCTCCGGGGACATCGGCAATCTGCACCAGCCCATCATCAATGACCCACAGTACATCCGCGAGGCGGATTACGTCCTGACGGAGAGCACCTACGGCGACCGCAACCATGAAAAGGCGGACGTGAACAACATCCAATACCTGGCCGAC
The DNA here is from genome assembly GCA_015068365.1 of Oscillospiraceae bacterium. GTDB lineage: Bacteria > Bacillota > Clostridia > Oscillospirales > Oscillospiraceae > SVKR01. The sequence goes on along the minus strand of SVKR01000070.1, from coordinate 8,631 downwards.
TGCATCCAGCGGGTGCTGGACCGGGGCGGCAATCTGGTGATCCCCTCCTTTGCCGTGGGCCGCACCCAGGAGATCCTGTACTTCATCCGGGAGATCAAGGTGAAGGGCCTGGTGCACGGCCACGGGGACTTCCCCGTCTATGTGGACTCCCCTCTGGCCAACGAGGCCACCGGTATTTTCCTGCAATGTGACCGCCACTATTTCGACGCCGAAACCGCCGCCATGCTGGACCAGGGCATCAACCCGCTGATGAGCCCCGGCGTCAAGCTGGCCGTCAGCTCAGAGGAGAGCAAGGCCATCAACTTCGACAGCGAGCCCAAGGTCATCCTCTCCGCCTCCGGCATGTGCGAGGCCGGGCGCATCCGCCACCACCTGAAGCACAACCTCTGGCGCAAGGAGTGCATGGTGCTGTTCGTGGGCTATCAGGCGGTGGGCACCACTGGGCGCAAGCTGTATGACGGGGCAAAAAAGGTGACGCTTTTCAACGAGGAGATCAGCGTGCAATCGGAGATCGGCTTTCTCCCCGGAAAAAGCGGCCACGCCGACCGGGACGGCCTTGTACGCTGGATCACGGCCTTTGACCCCAAGCCCGCCATGGTCTTCGTCAACCACGGGGACGACGCGGCCATGAAGTCCTACGCCAACCTGCTGGCCGACGAACACGGCCTCAACGTCGCCGCGCCCTACTCCGGGGCGATGTTCGACCTGGCGAAGGGCGTGTGGCTGGAGACCCCGGAGGGCGTGCCCGTGGAGAAAAAGAGCGCCAAGACCGAGCGGGCCGCCGCGGCCTTCGCCGCGCTGGAGAGCGCGCTGGAGCGCCTTGGCAAAATCGTCGCCGCCTGCCGCGCCATCCCCAACAAGGAGCTGGCCCGCTTTGCCGGGCAGATCAACTCCCTGGCGGACAAGTGGCAGAAGTGGGCGAAGAAGTGACGGAGCATCCCTGCGATCCAATGAAAATAACGGCTCCCCCGGACAGGGGAAGCCGTTATTTTCATTGTGTGTAGGATTCACTTCCTGATGAGCTCTTCCAGAAACGCGGCGATCTCGCCGACGGTGGTCAGCTCGCGGACGCGCTCATCGGTGATGATGATGTTGTACTCGCTCTCCATCTCGGTGAGCATTTCCACCACGTCCAGGCTGTCGGCGCCCAGGTCGTCAATGACCTTGGACTCCGGGCGGATGTCGGACGGGTCGATGCCCAGCTGATCGGACAAAAACGCGCAGAGCTTCTCATAGATCATGGCTGCTTGCCTCTCTTTCTCTTCCGCTCAGGCCCACTCGCGGGACTGGGGCTTGCCGGAGGGCGGGGTCTCGGGCTTTTCGTAGGTCACCACGACGCGGCGGTTGGGCTCAACGCCGGTGGAGGCGGTGGAAACGCCCTCATAATTCTGCAGCGCGGTGTGGATGACATGGCGCTCATAGCTGTTCATGGGCTCCAGCGCCATGGAGCGCTTGTACTTGACGGCCTTGGCGGCCATCTTCTCCGCCAGGCGGACCAGGGATTCCTCCCGCTTGCTGCGGTAGCCCTCCGCGTCCACGCTGATGTGCATCTTCTCGCTGCCGCGGTTGACGGAGTAGTTCACCAGGTGCTGGATGGCGTCCAGCGTCTCGCCCCGGCGGCCGATCACGGCGCCCATGGCGCTGCCGCTGAGGTTGGCCACCAGTCCGCCGCCCTCGCGCTCGGTGATCTCGATGTCGGCCTCAATGCCCATGCAGTCCAGCAGGCCGCGCAGATAGCGCTCCACCCGGTCGCGCTGGGTGTCGATCACCTCATAGACCAGGCGCACCACGGCGTCCGTCCTGCCGATGCCCAGAACGCCCTTTTTGGAGCGCTCCACCACCTCGACAGAGACCTCGTCCCGGGTCTTGCCAAGCTGCTCCAGGCCGGCGGCAATGGCCTCTTCCTCGGTCTTGCCGCTGACTTCAATCATTTTTGTCATAGTGCAGTTATCCTCTTTCGTCATCTTCGTCGTCCGGCTCGTCGGCATCCTCAGCCTCGTCGGCGTCGTCATAGTCCTCGACGTCCTCCGGCTCTTCGGCTTCCTCGTCCGCTTCGACTTCCTCCGTCTCCTCCGGCGCAGCGTCAAACGCATTCTGCACCTCGGCGGCGCTCTCCTCCGCAGCCGGCTCGGTCACGGTCTCAGGCGCTTCCTCCACAGGGTGCTCCGCGCTCCACGCGGCGCTCTCCTCCGCGGCGGCGGCAGTGGCCTCCTCCGCGCCGGCGGGATTGGTGAAGCGGTCGGCCACATAGGCGCGGCCGCGGGCGTAGCGGCGGGAACCCACCTGGGAATCGGGGATCTTTTCCTCCTCGATGCCCTGGGCAGCCCGCTTCGCGGCCTTTTCCTCGCGCACGGCGGCAGCCCGCAGCTCGTCCATCTCAGCCCTCTGGCGGGCCTGCTGCTTTTTCTTGCTGGTGTTGGTGTTCTCCTGGGTCTTGCCCTCGGCCCGGAGACGCTCGGTCTCCTGGCGCTTGCGCTCAAACTCCGCCTCGCGGGCGCGCTGGCGCTCCTCCCGGGCGGCCTTTTCCAGCTCCATCTGTTTGCCGTAGACCTTGTTCAGGATCACGTCCTGGATGATGCCCAGCAGGCTGGTGAAGATCCAGTAGATGCCGAGGGCGGCGGGCATGATGAAGCAGATATACAGTGACACCAGCGGCATCATCAGATTCATGGTCTTCATCTGCTGCTGGGTCTGCTCCGCGCCGCCGGCGGTGGGCGTGGTCTTCTGGCTGATGTGCATCTGCAGATAGCTCAGCGCGGCGGAGATGATGGGGATGAGGAACAGGCCGATGGCGGCCCAGGTCAGGCCGTTCTCCCAGAACTTCAGCTTGGGCATGTCGCCCAGGTTCAGCCCCAGGAACTTGTAGTTGATGAACTGGATCTTCTCGGAAATGGTCGTGAAGTCGAAGTCCGCCCAGTGGTTGGAGATGAACTGCGACTGCTGCAGCTGGATATACGCGGCGTTGGCCGTGGAGCTGAAGCCCATATCGGCCAGCTTGGTGGCCAGCGCGCCGCCCTCCGCCAGAAGATCCGACGAAACGCCCATCATGGTCGTCAGCGGGAAGCGGATGGCGCGGTACAGCGCCAGCAGGATCGGGAAGGGGATCAGCGACCAGAGGCAGCCGGACATGGGGTTGACATGCTCTTCCTTATAGAGCTTGCTGGTCTCCTCCTGCAGCTTGCGGGGGTTGCCCTCATGCCGCTTTTGCAGCTCCGCGATCTGGGGCTGCAGGGCGCTCATGCGCATCATGCTCTTTTTGCTCTTCATCTGGAAGGGCAGCAGGATCAGCTTGACGACCAGTGCGAAGAGAAACACCGCAACGCCGTAGTTGCCGACGAGGTTGTTCAGCGTCAGCAGCAGCCAGCCGAAGGGTTTGGCGATATAATCCCATAAACTCATTGATGTTTTCTCCTGTAAATTCCGCGCCCTCAGGGCACGGGATCATAAAAATCGTGCTCCCCCCGGTGAAAGGGGTGGCATCTGGAAATGCGCTTGATGGCCAGCCATGTTCCCTTGGCAGCGCCGTATTTCTCCAGCGCCTCAAGCGCGTATTGGGAACAGGTGGGGATGAAGCGGCAGCTCGGTTTGGTATAGGGGGAGATGCTTTTCCGGTAGAATTTCACCAGTGCGATCAAAACCGTCTTCATGGGGCACGCTCCGTCAAAAGCTCCAGCTTTTTCAGCGCGGTCATGTAGGCCGACTCCAACTGGCGGTAATCAGCGCTGACCGCCCGGCCCCGGGCGACGATGACCAGATCCGTCCCGCGGGCGATCTCCGATTCGTGCAGACGATAGATCTCCCGCAGGCGCCGCCGCACGCGGTTGCGCTTCACCGCCTTGCCTAGCTTGGTGCTGACGGTAAAGCCCACGCGGTTCCCGTCGCGCCGGGTCGCCTTGGCATACACCACCAGGCAGGGCGTGACGGCGCTTTTGCCCTTGCGGTAAAGCCGGTGAAACTCATAGTTCTTTTTCAGCGTTGAGGTGAATTTCATCGGGCCGCTCCTTTCCGGGCAAAAAAGCGTGGATGCGCAAACAGGGCGGTCAAATTGCCGCCCGAAAAATCAGTATTGATCTCTGTTGCGCTCCATAGGGGGATTGCTGAAAGGGACTCAGGCGCTCAGCTGCGCTCTGCCCTTCGCTCTGCGGCGGGCCAGGACCTTGCGGCCGTTGGCGGTGGTCATTCTCTTGCGGAAGCCGTGCTCCTTCTTGCGCTGGCGCTTCTTGGGCTGATAGGTACGAAGCATGTTTGTCTCTCCTTTCCGTAATAACAATATGCTCAACATCCGCCGGACACAGCCGGAGGGATGCAGCGGGCAGGAACAATTCCCCGCGGACAAGACCGCAGGGAATTGTATTATACCCGACGGCAGGGCCGCCTGTCAACTAAAAATGCGAATTTCCTCAGTCAATGCGCTGAAACAGCAGCCGCAGCGGCTTTTCCAGCAGGGCGCACAGGATCACCGCCAGGACGGTGTTGGGCAGCATATAGGTGCCGTTGTACAGAAGCGAATAGGTGGCCGGGGTCAGACCGCTGGCGCCCAGGAAGCTCTCCTCAAAGTATTCGGCATAGATCGTGATGCCGCTGAGATAGTGGATGACGAAGCGGGCCGCGCAGCCCACCAGCGCCCCCACGGGCATGGCCCAGGCCCTGCCCTCGATGCGCTTGCCGCGCAGGAGCCCGGCGAAGCCGACGAACATGTAGGCCACGGAATAGTCCAGCAGCATGCTCTCCCAGTTGAGGGCGGCGCCGTTTGCGAAAAAGTACTTCAGCGTGCCGAACACCAGCCCGGCGCCCAGGCCCCAGCCCAGCCCGCGGTGAAGGGCGTAGACCAGCAGCGGGAGCATCACCAGGTCGATGCTGCCGCCGAAGCCGCCGAAGGCCAGGCCGATGGGGATCTTCAAATAGCTGAGGGCCAGGGACAGCGCCACCATGACGGCCCCCTCCGTGAGACTGCGCAGATTCTTGTTTTGCATGGTTTTTTCTCCTTTCTTGGGAAAGGAAACCCCCGCAGGCATACTGAGACGATGTCTGCGGGGTCTTCGTTTTCCCTACGCCGGCATTACCCGTATCAGGTTCCAGGGTTTTCGGGCTTCGCGCCCTCCTCTCAGCCGGAACGGTTATCCAGCTCCCCTATATGAAATTACAAGCCAAAAAATAACCCATTTTCGCCCGGTTGTCAAGGGGTGTTTTCCCTTTTGCCTCACCAGATGAAGTTCGATTTGAGCATCTCGCCGTTGTCGATGAGGATGTCTTCCCCGGTGACGGAGCGGTTCACATGCGTGAGGAACCAGGCCAGCTCGGCGATCTCCTCCGGCTGCGCCCACTTGCCCAGCAGCGTCTCCGCCCTGACCGCATCGTACAGCGCTTCGCTTTCAAGAATGTGCCGGTTCGACTCGGTGATGACGCCGCCGGGAGAGATGCTGTTGCAGGTGACGCCGCGCTTTGCCAGGGCGAGGGCGGCGTTTTTCATATAGCCCACCAGCCCCGCCTTGCTGGCGACATAGCGGGGGAATTCCGCGCCGTTGCGGGCGGAGGCGGAGGCGATGAACAGCACCGAGCGCAGCACGGGGCTTTCCATATAGTGCTCCGCAAAGCGCATCGCGCCCAGCAGATTCACCTCGATGGCGTCGGCTTCCTCCAGCGTACCGGCGTTGCTGACCACCACGGCCGCCTCCGGCACCGCGGGAAAGGCGTCAGAGCGCACGTCGCAGAGAAAATGGACGTAATTTGTATGCTCGATGGTGCCGGGCGCGACGTCCAGCCCGTAGACCCGGTCCCCCGCGGCGAGATAGCGCTGCGCGATGGCGCGCCCGATCCCGCGGGCCGTTCCGCTGACGACAATGTTCACTGTGCGTACGCCTCCGCGCTCTGGCCGCGCTTTTTGATGCTGTTATAGATGCCGTAGCCCAGCGGGGAGAACACCACCTCGCACAGCAGCTCCAGCACCGCGCCGGTGACGGCGCAGGTCACGCATTGCAGAAGCGTCCAGCCGAAGAACAGCTGGCTGACCAGAAGCGCGAAAATGAGATTGTCGGCGAACTGGCCGATGAAGGTGGAGACGTAAGAGCGCAGGGCGAAGGCGCCGAAGCCGCTGCTGCGGGTGAGCAGCCTGCCGATGCCGTAGTTGAGGAAATTGTTGATGACGGCGGAGGCGGCGAAGGCGACGGAGCTGCCGAGGATGATGAACCAGGTGCCGCCGAAGGTGTTGTTCAGCGCGGTATTGAGCACTTCTTCGCTGCCCTCCACAAAGCTCTCGCCCCACACGCCGGGGATGCGGCTGGCGATGAAGAAGATCAGCGCCATCATCAGATTCAGCGCCAGCGCCGTGATGGACACGGCGGTGGCCGCCTTCGGGCCGCAGGTGTGGGTGAGGATGTCCATGGAGAGGAAGGTGAGCCAGGAGAACAGAATACCGCAGTCCAGCGCGAGCCAGTCCAGGCCGGTGTCGATGCTTTTGTTGGCCAGCAGGTTCATCCCCACGACGGAGAGGACCAGCAGCGTGACGACCAGCGGCGGGGCAGAGCGCAGCATACTGCGGTAAGAGGAATCGGCGTTTTTCATGATTCAATTACTCCTTGTTTTTTTAAGGTGGTTTTCAAGAGACACCTGTATCGCTGCCCGGGCAGCCCGGATATGGTACCACACCGGGGCAAAAAAAGCAAGCGCAAAAAAGGCTTCATTTTCCCGGAAACTGCCGGTGTACTGTTTTTCAGCCATTGGAAACGACGGAGATGACGGACATTTGAATCTGCCGATCAAAAAGCGACGGGCATCTCGCCCGTCGCTTTTTCTATTCAGAATATCAGATCACGCCCACAGGCAGGCTGTCGTCGTCAAAGATCCAGTCGCGCACATGGGTGACCTTGAACTCGCCCTCCCCTGTCCGGCAGACGATCTTGTTGATGCCGGAGTTGATGATCATGCGCCGGCACATGGAGCAGGAGGTGGTGTCGTGCAGCGTTTCGCCGGTCTTGGCGTCGCGCCCGGCGAGGTAGAGCGTGGCGTCCAGCATGTCGCGGCGGGCGGCGGAGATGATGGCGTTGGCCTCCGCGTGGACGCTGCGGCACAGCTCATAGCGCTCCCCGGAGGGGATCTTCAGCTCCTCCCGGGTGCAGCGGCCCAGGTCCGTGCAGTTGCGGCGGCCGCGGGGCGCGCCGTTGTAGCCCGTGGAAATGATTTCGTCGTTTCGGACAATGATCGCGCCATACTTCCGGCGCAGGCAGGTGGAGCGCTCCAGCACCGCGTCCGCGATGTCGAGGTAATAGTTTTCCTTGCTGGTTCTGGCGTCCATGGGCGGCACCTCCGTACACGATTTAGCTGAGGGAGCCTTCGCTCGCTCAGGGCACTTCTATCTTAAGCAAAATGCCCCTTGAAGTCAACCGCTTTTGTGATAGAATGGCGGCATGAAGACGAATTATCAACTGGAAACGGACAAGGTGCTCGCCGCGCTGCCGATTCGTGCGCGCCCGACGCTGCTGCTGCACAGCTGCTGCGGCCCGTGCAGCAGCTATGTGCTGGAATATCTGACCCGCTATTTCGACGTCACCGTGCTCTACTATAATCCCAACATCCAGCCGGAGGCGGAGTATGAAAAGCGGCTGCACTACCAGCGGGAGGTGCTGCGGCACATCCCGGCAAAGCTGATGGACTGCGGCTATGACGGCCCGGCCTTCGACGCCGTGGCCGCCGGATACGAAGCCGAGCCGGAGGGCGGGGCGCGCTGCACGCGCTGCTTTCTTCTGCGCCTGGAGGAAACGGCCAAGCGCGCCGCGGCGGGCGGCTTTGACTTCTTCTGCACGACGCTGACTGTCTCGCCCCACAAGGACGCCGAGCGCATCAACGCCATCGGCGCCGAGGTCGGGGCAAGGTACGGCGTGCGCTGGCTGCCCTCGGACTTCAAAAAGCGCGACGGCTATCTGCGCTCTATCCGCCTGGCGCAGGAATACGGTCTGTACCGCCAGGACTGGTGCGGCTGCGAATACAGCCATGTGAAAACGGCTGACCTCACTTGAAGTCAGCCGTTTCAAGCTGTCGACAAAGTGTCGACAGCTTGAAACGCAAAAACCGAAACATTCAAAAATGTTCCGGTTTTTGCGAAGATTGAACGTGCAGGGGGACTCCCGTCCCCCCCTCACACCCCCCCATGCAAAACGTTTCCTTTACAAAACAGGGTTTGTCTACAGTCTGAAACGGCAGACCCGGATTAAGGGTCTGCCGTTTCTTTATTTCGTCTGCTCGGTCTGCTGCGCGGCGGGCGCGGCGGGGGCCAGCGGATCATTTTTATAGGTGAAGCACATGATGAAATACAGCACCAGAATGACCAGCACCAGGATGCAGCCTGCGGGCTTCAAAACGCGCCACAGGTATTCGCCGCTGCGCTCGGGCTTTTTCTCCCGCAGCGGGGAGTCGATTTCGTCATGCTCCTGCATGGCTCTGACTCAGAAGCTGACGCGCTGGGCCAGCCAGGCCTTGACCTCGCCGATGGGGAGGCGAACCTGCTCCATGCTGTCGCGCTCGCGGATCGTGACGCAGCCGTCGGCCGCGTCGGTCTCGGTGCCGACGGTGTTGAAGTCAAAGGTGATGCAGTAGGGCGTGCCGATCTCATCCTGGCGGCGGTAGCGCTTGCCGATG
>SVKR01000069.1 GCA_015068365.1 Oscillospiraceae bacterium | reverse complement strand
TTCTGATCGGCAAGATCAATCTGAAATTCATGCCCACGCTCTGGCAGCTCATCGCCTTCCTTGTGCTGGACCTCATCTGTGTCATCATCGGCAGCCAGCTCTGGAAAAAGGCCAACCACATCCGGCCCGCCTCCGAGAAGAACAAGCTGACCTTCTGGCTGTGGAACAACATGAGCGTCATCGCCTGCGTCATCTGCTTCCTGCCCATCATCATCCTGTTCCTCACCAACAAGGACCTGGACAAGAAGACCAAGACCATTGCCGTGGTGGTGGCCATCATCGCGCTGCTCATCGGCGGCGTCAGCAGCTATGACTTCAACCCCGTTTCCCAGGAGCAGCTTGCCGCTGCGGAAAACGCGCTGGGGGACGAGACCGTCTACTGGGCGCCCTTCGGCAAGGTCTACCACACCCATGAGGACTGCGGCGCGCTGAACCACACCGATACGCTGACCGCAGGCACCGTGGACCAGGCCGTGGCCGCCAACCGCACCCGGCTCTGCTCCTTCTGCGCCGGCCGCGACAACATCACCGGCGTGGTGACCGACGGCGACTGACACCCCCGGAACCCTGCATTCTATGCCCCGGCGCAAGGGGTTTTGCGCCGGGGCAATTTACATAAAAAATTTCTTGCCGAAATCGGAAATTTCTTGCCCTCTGGCGTGTTGACAAATGGGGCAGGGCATTTTATACTGTACAAAATCAATCTTTAAGTTGATCCAGAGCGGTCGGCAAGATGGTCATAAAAGCCTGCGGTGCGGCAGTTTCGCGCCGTGGTTTGGTTTGCCCTGCCGGTCTGCGACAGGGTGCTTCATTTTTTAAAGGAGGCGGGGACAATGCTGGTCTTTGACAAATGCGCAAAACCCGGTATGGAAATGGCTTTGTGCTCCGGCTTCGGCACGCTCCGCGCGTCCGCCCCCGCCCTGACGCGCTATAATAGCCCCCAATACACGCTCCTTCCCGGATTTTGCGACGTGCATGTGCATTTTCGCGAGCCGGGATTTTCTTATAAGGAGACGATCCGCTCCGGCAGCCTGGCCGCCGCGGCGGGGGGCTATACCGCGGTCTGCACCATGCCGAACCTGGACCCGGTGCCGGACAGCGCCGCGCATCTGAAAGCGCAGACGGACATCATCGCGCGTGACGCGGTCATCGCCGTTTATCCTTACGGCGCCATCACCGTGGGCGAAAAAGGGGAGACCCTCTCCGCGTTTGACGACATGGCCGGGGCGGTGATCGCCTTCTCCGACGACGGAAAAGGCGTGCAGAGCGAGGACATGATGCGCCTTGCCATGACGCGCGCAAAGCGCCTCGGCAAGCTGATCGTCGCCCACTGTGAGGTCAACGCGCTTTTGCGCGGCGGCTATATCCACGACGGGGCTTACGCCGCGGCGCACGGGCACAGGGGCATCTGCTCGGAGAGCGAATGGCGCCAGATCGAGCGGGACCTGCGCCTTGCGAAGGAGACCGGCTGCGGCTATCACGTCTGCCACATCTCCACGAAGGAGTCCGTCGCCCTCATCCGCCGCGCCAAGGCCGAGGGGGTGGACGTCACCTGCGAGACCGCGCCGCACTACCTGCTGTTGGACGAAACCGACCTGCGGGAGGACGGCAGGTTCAAGATGAACCCGCCGCTGCGCGCACCGTCAGACCGCGCCGCGCTCATCGAAGGGCTGCTGGACGGCACCATTGACATGATCGCGACCGACCACGCGCCCCACAGCGCGGAGGAAAAATCGAAGGGCCTGGCCGGCAGCGCCTTCGGCATCGTCGGGCTGGAAACGGCCTTTCCGCTGCTGTACAGCGGCCTCGTCCGCGCCGGCATCCTGCCGCTGGAGGCTTTGCTGGAAAAGCTGGTCACCAATCCCCGGACGCGCTTTCAGATCCCCCTTGGGAATGATTATTCCGTCTGGAATCTGGACGTGGCCGATACCGTTGACCCGGTACGGTTTTTATCCATGGGGCGGGCCACGCCCTTTGCGGGCCGGGAAGTGCAGGGCAAATGTATGCTGACTGTCCGTGACGGACAGATTGTATATCAAAGAAGCTGAGAGAATTGCGGAGGCGGAAACATGGCGAAACGGACAGACATCAAAAAGGTACTCATCATCGGCTCCGGCCCGATCGTCATCGGGCAGGCGGCGGAATTTGACTATGCGGGCACCCAGGCCTGCCTGGCCCTGAAGGAAGAGGGCTATGAGGTGGTGCTGGTGAACTCCAACCCGGCCACCATCATGACCGACACGACCATCGCGGACAAAGTGTACATGGAGCCGCTGACGCTGGAGTACATCGCCAAGATCCTGCGCTTTGAGCGGCCGGACGCCATCGTCCCCGGCATCGGCGGACAGACCGGCCTCAACATGGCCATGCTTTTGGAGCGCAAGGGCGTGCTGCGGGAGTGCGGCGTGGAGCTTTTGGGCACCAGCAGCGAGAGCATCGAGCGCGCGGAGGACCGGGAAAAGTTCAAGGAAATGTGCCAGAGCATCGGCGAGCCGGTCATCCCCTCGGAGATCACCTACAGCCTGGACGAGGCGAAGGAGGCGGCAAAGCACATCGGCTATCCCGTCGTGCTGCGCCCGGCCTTCACCCTGGGCGGCACCGGCGGCGGCTTTGCCAACAACGAGGAAGAGCTGACGGAGATCGGCGTCAACGCCTTCAAGCTCTCCCCGGTGCACCAGGTTCTGGTGGAGAAGAGCGTGAAGGGCTATAAGGAGATCGAGTTTGAAGTCATGCGCGACAGCGCCGACCACGCCATCACCATCTGCGGCATGGAAAACGTGGACCCCGTAGGCGTCCACACCGGCGACAGCATCGTGGTCGCGCCCATCCTGTCGCTGAACGAGCATGATCTGAAGATGCTCAACGACAGCGCCATCAAGATTATCCGCGAGCTGAAGATCGAGGGCGGGTGCAACGTGCAGTTTGCGCTGAACCCGGAGAGCAGCGAATACTTCCTCATCGAGGTTAACCCCCGCGTGTCCCGCTCCTCGGCCCTGGCCAGCAAGGCCAGCGGCTATCCCATCGCCCGCGTGACGGCGAAGATCGCCCTGGGCATGGAGCTTTCGGAGATCCCCGTGGCGGGCGGCACCGCGGCCATCGAGCCGTCGCTGGACTATATCGTGGCAAAATTCCCCCGCTTCCCCTTTGACAAGTTCACCTCCGCGCCCAACACCCTCGGCACGCAGATGAAGGCCACCGGCGAGGTCATGGGCATCGGCTCCACGCTGGCGGAGTGCTTTCTGAAGTCCGTCCGCAGCCTGGAAACCGGCGTGTGCCACCTCTACAGCCCGAAGTTTGACGCATACACGGACGAGCAGATACTGGAGTACATCGCCGACGCGCGCGACGACGGCATTTTCGCCGTGGCGGAGCTGATGCGCCGCGGCCACAGCGTGGCGGAACTGCACCGCGTCACCATGATCACCGACATTTTCCTGGAGTGCATCGGGAAAATCGTGGAGATGGAGCAGCTTCTGCGCGCCAAGCCCGGCGACCGCAAGACCCTCATCGCGGCGAAGACCATGGGCTTTTCCGACAAATACATCGCCAGACTCTGGGAGATGGACGAGCTGGCGGTCTACCGCTGGCGCCGCGAGCAGGGGATCACCCCGGTGTTCCGCATGGTGGACACCCTGCACACCGGCAAATACATCGCCTATCTCTACTCCACCTACATGAACCTGCTGGAGCCGGAGAAATACCAGAACCAGAGCCGCCTCACCGACAAGAAAAAGATCGTGGTGCTGGGCGCCGGGCCGATCCGCATCGGCCAGGGCGTGGAATTTGACTATTCCACCGTCCACGCCGTCCAGACCATCCGCCGCCGGGACTATGAGGCCATCATCATCAACAACAACCCCGAGACCGTCTCCACCGACTATACCACCGCCGACAAGCTCTATTTTGAGCCGCTGACCGCCGAGGACGTGATGGCGATTTTGGACTTTGAGCAGCCGGAGGGCGTGGTGGCCTCCCTGGGCGGGCAGACCGCCGTGAACCTGGCCCAGCCGCTGCATGACCGGGGCGTGAAGATCATCGGCACCGACTGCGCCGCCATCGAGCGGGCGGAGAACCGCGACAGCTTTGAAAAGATCCTGCTGGAGCTGAACATCCCCCAGCCCAAGGGCCGCGCCGTCACCCACATTGAAGACGGCGTCGCCGCCGCGGCCGAGATCGGCTATCCCGTGCTGGTGCGCCCCAGCTTCGTGCTGGGCGGGCGGGCCATGCAGATCGTCGCCAACGAGCAGCAGCTGCGCCACTATCTGAAAACCGCCGTGGAGATCGACGCGGACAAGCCCGTGCTGGTGGACAAGTACATCGAGGGCAAGGAAGTGGAGGTCGACGCCATCTGCGACGGGCGGGACGTGTTCGTCCCCGGCATCATGGAGCTGGTGGAGCGCACCGGCATCCACTCCGGCGACTCCATCAGCGTCTATCCCTCGTTCTCCATCTCCGACAAGGTCAAGGGCATCATTTTGCAGTACGCCAAAAAGCTGGGCCTCGGCATCGGCATCGTTGGTCTTTACAACATCCAGTTCATCGTGGACCGGGAGGAAAACGTCTATATCATCGAGGTCAACCCCCGCTCAAGCCGCACCGTGCCCTTTCTGTCCAAGGCCACGGGCTGGTCGCTGGCGGACATTGCCACCGACGTGATCCTGGGCCTGACGTTGAAGGAGCAGGGCATCTTCGACATCTACCCGCCGGAGAAAAAGCGCTGCTATGTCAAGGTGCCGGTCTTCTCCTTCCAGAAGATCCACGGCCTGGACGCCTATCTCTCCCCGGAGATGAAGAGCACCGGCGAGGCCATCGGCTATGACAAGACCCTCACCCGCGCCCTGTACAAGGCCCTGCAGGCTTCGGGCATGCAGGTGCGCTCTTACGGCAGCGTGCTGGTGACGGTCAGCGACCGGGACAAGGAAGAGGTGCTGCCGCTCATCCGGCGCTTCTACCGCCTGGGCTTCAACATCCTCGCCACGGAGGGCACGGCGAAGTTCCTGAAGTCCCACGGCATCCGCACCCACGCCGTGCGCAAGATCAGTGAGGGCAGCGATGAGATCCCGGAGGCCATCCGGCAGGGCTACATCGCCTATGTCATCAACACCCGGGACATCAACTCCAGCGACCAGGCCACCGACGGCGCGCAGATCCGCAGCCTGGCCACGGAAAACGGCGTGTCGCTCTTCACGGCGCTGGACACCGTGCGCATTCTGCTGGACGTGCTGGAGGAGACCACCATCACCGTCTCGCTTATCAACGAATAAGGATTTAAGGTTTCTATGAAGCAGGTCGTTCTGACAATTGAAGAAAACGTCCCCATCGCCAAGGACGTCCAGCGCATGGTCCTGTCCGGGGACCTGAGCGCCGTGACCGCGCCGGGCCAGTTCGTGAACCTGGCGGTCGCCGGGCAGTATCTCCGCCGGCCCATCTCGGTCTGCGACTGTGACGGCGGGCGCATGACGCTGCTCTACAAGATCGTGGGGCAGGGCACGGCGAAGCTGGCGGACATGGCGGCGGGGGAGACCCTGGACACGCTCACCGGCCTGGGCAACGGCTTCGACCTCTCTGCCGCCGGGCAGCGCAATGCGCTCATCGGCGGCGGCATCGGCGCGGCGCCCCTTTACTGGCTGGCACGCGCGCTGAAGGCACAGGGCGCGGAAACGTGCGCCGTGCTGGGCTTCAACAGCGCGGAGGACGTCTTTTACGCCGACGCGTTCGCCGCGATCTGTGACAGCGTCATCCTCGCCACTGCGGACGGCAGCCGGGGCGTGCGCGGCTTCGTCACGGACGCCATGGCGGGCCTTGCTTACGATTATTTCTACACCTGCGGCCCGGAGCCGATGCTGAAGGCCGTCTACAAGGCAGGCGCTTCCGACGGGCAGTTCAGCTTTGAGGAGCGGATGGGCTGCGGCTTCGGCGCCTGCATGGGCTGCACCTGCAAAACGGTCACCGGCTACAAGCGCATCTGCCGCGACGGCCCGGTGCTGCGAAAGGGGGAAATCCTGTGGGCAGACTGAGCGTTTCTCTCTGCGGGATCGAGCTGGATAACCCCGTTATTCCCGCCTCCGGCACCTTCGGCTACGGCTATGAGTTTGCCGAGCTGTACGACATCAACCTGCTGGGCACCTTCTCCTTCAAAGGGACGACGCTGCAGCCCCGCTTCGGCAATCCCACCCCCCGCATCGCGGAGACCTCCGGCGGCATGCTCAACGCCGTCGGCCTGCAAAATCCCGGCGTGGACTCGGTCATCTCCGAAGAGCTGCCGCGGCTTGCAAAGGTGTTCCATAAGCCCGTCATGGCCAATGTCAGCGGCTTTTCCCTGGACGAATATGTGGCCGTCTGCCGTCGGCTGGACGCCTGCCCCCAGGTGGGCTGGCTGGAGGTGAACATCAGCTGTCCCAATGTCCACGGCGGCGGCATGGCCTTCGGCACGGACCCCGCCGCGGCGGCGGAGGTCACCGCGGCGGTGAAAGCCGTCACCACCAAGCCCGTCATCATGAAGCTCAGCCCCAACGTGACGGACATCGTCGCCGTCGCCCGCGCCTGCGAGGACGCCGGGGCGGACGCGGTGAGCTTAATCAATACGCTGCTTTCCATGCGCATCGATTTGAAGACCCGGCGGCCCCTGCTGGCAAACGGCACGGGCGGACTGTCCGGCCCGGCGGTGTTCCCGCTGGCGGTGCGGATGGTCTACCAGGTGGCGAGGGCGGTAAAGATCCCCGTCGTCGGGCTCGGCGGCGTTTCTTCGGCGGAGGACGTGCTGGAGATGATGCTGGCCGGCGCTTCGGCGGTGGAGGTGGGCGCTGCCAATTTGGTGCAGCCCTATGCCTGCAGGGACATCATCGCCGCGCTGCCCGGGACCATGGACAAATACGGCATTGAAAATCTGAATGAGATCATAGGAGGGGCGCTGTAAATGGGAAAAGACGTGATCGTCGCCTGCGACTTTGCCGGCGCGCAGCAGACGCTGGACTTTTTGAATCGCTTCACCGCGCGCAAGCCCTTTGTGAAGATCGGCATGGAGCTTTATTACGCGGAAGGGCCCGCCATCGTCCGGGAGCTCAAGGCCAGAGGGCATAAGATCTTCCTGGACCTGAAGCTGCATGACATCCCGAACACCGTGAAAAAGGCCATGGCGGTGCTGGCAGGGCTGGATGTGGACCTGGTGAACCTCCACGCCGCCGGCACCCGCGACATGATGACCGCGGCGCTGGAGGGCCTCTCCGCCGGACGGCCCGGCGGCGCGCGAGCGAAGCTCATCGCCGTGACGCAGCTCACCAGCACGGACCAAACCGCGCTGGAGCGGGATCTGCTGATCCGTCAGCCGATGGACGAGGTGGTGCTGCACTATGCCAAAACCGCCCGGGACGCCGGATTGGACGGCGTGGTCTGCTCGCCGCTGGAGGCGGGGAAGGTGCACGAGGTGTGCGGCGCGGGCTTCCTCACCGTGACGCCGGGCGTGCGCTTTGCCGACGGCGACAAGGGCGACCAGAAGCGCGTCATGACCCCGGCCCAGGCGAAGGCTGCCGGCTCGGACTACATCGTGGTCGGCCGGCCCATCACGGCGGCGGCGGACTGCGTGGCGGCCTATGAACGCTGCGTTGCGGAATTTGTGGATTGAAGGAGAAGGCTATGGAAAAGCTGATTGCAAAGGATTTGCTGTCCATCGGCGCGGTGTTTTTCCGCCCGGAGGAACCGTTTATATGGGCCAGCGGCATCAAAAG
>SVKR01000068.1 GCA_015068365.1 Oscillospiraceae bacterium | reverse complement strand
GCAACGAGATGACCGACGTGTTGATGGAGTTCCCGGAGTTGAAGGACCCCAAGACGGGCCTTTCCCTCATGAAGCGGACCATCCTGATCGCCAACACCTCGGACATGCCCGTGGCCGCCCGCGAGGCGTCCATCTATACCGGCATCACCATCGCCGAGTACTTCCGCGATATGGGCTATGACGTGGCCGTCATCGCCGACTCCACCTCCCGCTGGGCCGAGGCCTTGCGTGAGATGTCCGGCCGTCTGGAAGAGATGCCCGGCGAGGAAGGCTATCCCGCCTATCTGGCCAGCCGCATCGCCCAGTTCTACGAGCGCGCCGGCGTGGTGGAGTGCAAGGGCAGCGACGGCCGCCGCGGCTCGCTGACCGCCATCGGCGCCGTGTCGCCTCCCGGCGGCGATATTTCCGAGCCAGTGAGCCAGGCCACCATGCGCATCACCAAGGTCTTCTGGGGCCTGGACAGCGCCCTGGCCTATGCCCGTCACTTCCCGGCCATCAACTGGCTGAACAGCTATTCTCTGTACCTGGACTACCTCAAGCCCTGGTATGAGAAGAACTTCCCCGGCTTCATGGACAACCGCAACAAGGCCATGACCATCCTGCAGGAGGAGGCCAACCTCAACGAGATCGTCCGCCTGGTCGGCGCCGACTCCCTGGCCCCCAACGAGCAGCTGACCCTGGCCACCGCAAAGATGATCCGCGAGGACTTCTTGCAGCAGAACAGCTTTGTGGACATCGACTCCTACTCCGAGACGGAGCGGCAGTTCATGCTGCTGAACCTCATCATTGAGTTTGACCGCCTGGCCCGCGCCGCCATCGCCAACGGCGTGGAGCTGTCCGACCTGGTCGCCATCCCCGCCAAGGAGAAGATCGGCCGCGCCAAGACCGTGCCGGCGGACCAGTACAAGGCGGAGTACACCGCCATCGGCGAGGAGATGCGCCGCGAGATCGAAGAAGCAAGTCAGGGAGGTGAGGACGCATGATCAAGGAATACAAAACAATCCATGAGATCGCCAGCCCTCTGATGATCGTGGAGCAGGTTGCGGGCGTCACCTATGACGAGCTGTGTGAGATCCAGCTGCCCGACGGCTCGCTGCGCCGCGGCAAGGTGCTGGAGGTCAACGGCGACAAGGCCGTGATCCAGCTTTACGAATCCGCCGCCGGCATCAACCTGGCGGAGAGCAAGGTGCGCTTCCTCGGCCACCCGCTGGAGCTGGCCGTTAGCGAGGACATGCTCGGCCGCGTCTTCAACGGCATGGGCCAGCCCATCGACGGCGGCCCCGAGATCCTGGCAGAGGCCCATCTGGACATCAACGGCCTGCCGATGCACCCGGCAGCCAGAGCTTACCCGTCCGAGTTCATTCAGACAGGTGTCTCCGCCATTGACGGTCTTAACACTCTGGTCCGCGGACAGAAGCTCCCGATCTTCTCCGGTTCCGGCCTGCCCCACGCGGCTCTGGCGGCCCAGATCGCCCGTCAGGCCAAGGTGCCCGGCGACGAGGGGAAGTTCGCCGTCGTGTTCGCCGCCATCGGCATCACCTTCGAGGAGAGCGAGTTCTTCGTGCAGGAGTTCAAGCGCACCGGCGCCATCGACCGCACGGTCATGTTCTCCAACCTGGCAAACGAGCCCGCCGTGGAGCGCATCTCCACCCCGCGTATGGCGCTGACCGCCGCGGAGTATCTGGCCTTTGAAAAGGACATGCACGTCCTGGTCATCATGACCGACATCACCAACTATGCCGAGGCACTGCGTGAGATCTCCGCCGCGAAGAAAGAGGTCCCCGGCCGCCGCGGCTATCCCGGCTATCTGTACACCGACCTGGCCACCATGTATGAGCGCGCCGGCCGCCGCCTGGGCAAGTCCGGCTCGATCACCATGATCCCGATCCTGACCATGCCTGAGGACGACAAGACCCACCCCATCCCCGACCTGACCGGCTATATCACCGAGGGGCAGATCATCCTCTCCCGCGAGCTGCACCGCAAGGGCATCGTCCCGCCCGTGGACGTGCTGCCCAGCCTGTCGCGTCTGAAGGATAAGGGCATCGGCGCCGCCAAGACCCGTGAGGACCACGCCGGCGTGCTGAACCAGCTGTTCGCCGCCTACGCCGCCGGTAAGGACGCCAAGGAGCTCATGACCATCCTGGGCGAAAGCGCCCTGAGCGAGACGGATAAGCACTACGCCGCCTTCGCCGAGGCCTTTGAGCAGAAGTACGTCAACCAGGGCAACGAGACCGACCGCTCCATCGAGGAGACGCTGACCATCGGCTGGGAGCTGCTGAGCATGCTGCCCCGCAGCGAGCTGAAGCGTATCAAGCCGGAGTATATCGAAAAGTACCTTCCCAAGAAGTGAGGTGAGCGGGCATGGCAGGCAGTAAGACAATCACGCCGACCAGAATGGTGCTGAACCAGCTCAAGGGCCGCCTGAAAACGGCAGCCCGCGGCCACAAGCTCCTGAAGGATAAGCGCGACGAGCTGATGCGCCAGTTCATGGACGTGATCCGGCTGAACAAGGAACTGCGTACCCGCGTGGAAGCCGGTCTGACCGAGGCCTTTGGCGCGCTGACCGTGGCCAGCGCCGTCATGAGCCCCAAGATGCTGGAGCAGGCGCTGATGTACCCGCGCCAGAGCGTGGAGCTGGGCGTGCAGTTTAAGAACATCATGAGCGTCCGCGTTCCGGAATACAGCTTCTCCACCAAGACGGCGGACCCGGGGGAGATCTACCCCTACGGCTTCGCCCAGACCAGCGGCGAGCTGGACGTGGCCATGCAGGCCATCAGCAGCGTGTTTGAGGACATGCTGGAGCTGGCCCGCGTGGAAAAGACCATGCAGCTTCTGGCGGAGGAGATCGAAAAGACCCGCCGCCGCGTCAACGCGCTGGAGTACGTCATGATCCCGGAGATGGAGGAGAACATCCGCTACATCTCCATGAAGCTGGCGGAGAACGAAAACTCCACCAAGGTCCGTTTGATGAAGGTCAAGGACATGGTGCTGCAGCAATCGCACGATTTCAAGTATCCATCATAAAGCATTCCAATATAAAAGGCGCCCCCGCTTCGGGGGCGCCTTTAAACTATTCTGCGGAAGATCGGCGCGCTAGCTAAGCCGCGCCTTTTCCGCCTTGAAAGCGTTTTTGTTCCGATACATCTGCCGGTCGGCGCGGGTGAACACCGGGTGGACGCAGTCGTCCTGTCCGGGGATATACTCGCTCATCCCGGCGGAGAGCGTCGCGCCGGCCGTGGTCATGTTCTGGTGCGCCTGCGCGGCGATCTGCTCTAAAAGCGTTGCGCGGTTATCATAATCATCGCCCTCAAGCAGCACGGCAAACTCGTCGCCGCCGATGCGGAAGACGGGGGAGCGCTTGAAGACCTTGCAGATCAGGGCACAGGCGTTGCGGATGCAGGTGTCGCCCGCGCTGTGGCCCTGGTTGTCGTTCACGTGCTTCAGCCCGTTGACATCGCAGACCACCACGGCGAAGGCCGAGACGCCGCCCGATTCGATGCGGTCGTTCAGCGCTTCTTCAAACTGGGCATAGCTCAGTCTGTTTTTCACGCCGGTCAACTGGTCGGTCGTGGCGCTGCGTTCCGCCGCGCTGAGCTGCTGGCCCAAAAGCCGGGTATCACGGTAGTTGTTCAGCATGATGGCGGTGGAGAGGAAGAACAGCCCGAAGGAGACGATGGTGAACAGCGCGTTGGTGCGCTGGATGCGTTCCGCCTGCTTGTGCAGGAACACCAGCGTGTCCGCATCGGCGTCCGGGCGGGTGACGGTGGGGTGGGTCTGGTGGTAGGCATAGATCTCGCTCATGGCGTTTTGCGTGGCGCTTTCCGTCTCGCGGGAGACCCACATCATGGACGCAAACAGCACCAGCAGCAGAAGGATCACCCACACCACGATGCTGGAGCCGTACTGCCGGCGGGAGTCTCGCCGCACCAGATGGCGGAAATAGCCGAGGCCCACCACTGCCCAGACGATGAACAGGAAGTAGGATTCGGTGGCCATGGCGTCAAAGGGAAGCAATCCGGGAATCAGAAGCAGCAGCAGGAAGACCAGCATGAGGAGAAAGCCCAGCATCCCGGTCACTTTCTCCGCCGTGTTCCCGGCGAGCTTTGCGTGGCGGAAGACGGCATGGGACAGCAGTCCGTAGATGATCGTTGCGCCCAGGGTGGTCACGTCCACGATCCAGCCGATGGCCGTGCGCCCCAGGAAGGGGATGAACACCGAGACGATGACGATCAGCCGGATCGCGTTGGAGGGAATGCCGTGGGCGTTCAGCCTGCCCAGGGATTCCGGCGCCTCTCTGTCCCGCCCGGCGGCGAACAAAAGGCGGCTGAGCGCCAGCATGTTGCCGAACAGGCTGGTGAGGATCACGCCGAACAGCGACAGCATCAGCACGGCCACGCCCGCCTTGCCGAGGTAATAATCCGCGGCGAAGAAGGCCGGGACGGCCCGGATGCCGTCCAGGTTGCCCATGTCCTCGACGTAGTCCAGCCAGGACGCGTACTCCGGCGGATAGGCGGAGACGGACAGGAGGGACAGAAGCAGATACAGCAGCGTGGTGATGATGACGGAGCAGATCAGAATGCCCTTGACCTTTTTGACCGGGAAGCGGTATTCCTCAGAGAAATGGGCGATGTTTTCAAAGCCGATGAAGGCCCAAGGGGAGATGGCCGCAATGCGGACGATCTGGGCAAAGGGGGCCGAGCCGGCAGTATAAAACGGCTCATAGCTCAGCGCGCCGTTGTGGCGCAGCGCGGCCAGAACCGCGCACACCGTGAAGCCCAGGGCGAAAATCACGGAGCCGGCCACGGTGACGGCGTGGGGGATGCGCAGGCTGCGGGCACAGAGAAGGCCGATAAGCACCACGGCGCAGATGCTGAGCAGCGCCTCGCCCATCCAGACCTCATAGCCGAAAATGCTGTAGTGGAAACCGAAACGGAAGGTGTTGCCCAGGAAAAACCGGGCGAAGAGGGGAACCGAGGTAATGTTGGCCCACAGGATTGCCATATAGGTCAGCAGCACGAACCAGGCGGCCAAAAACCCGAAATCGCTGCCGCTGACTTTCTTTTCAAAGGTATAGATGCCGCCGGCCCCGGGGCTTTGGCGGATCATATATTGCAGGTTCCAGGTGATGACGAGAATGACCGCCATGCCGATGAGCAGGCCGAACACCGTGCCCAGGAGGCCGGATTTTTGCAGATAGGTGTTGCAGGTCACAATAAAGGAGCCCCAACCGATGCTGGTGCCGATGGAAAATGCCCAGATCCCCAGGGGGCTGAAGGCGGGACGCAGCCCGGTCGCCGATCGGTTGTTTTCGCCCATTGATCCCATCTCCCGT
>SVKR01000067.1 GCA_015068365.1 Oscillospiraceae bacterium | reverse complement strand
TGGTACAGGGGCGGGATGCACAGGAACACGTCGTCCCGCGTCTGGCTGTGGTGGTTCTGCTCCACCCGGCAGGCGTGCAGCAGCGCGCGGTGGCGGTGCAGGATCGCCTTGGGAAAGCCCGTGGTGCCGGAGGAGAAATAGATCGCCGCGTCGTCCTCCTCATCCAGGGCCACCGGGGGCGCGCTGGAGGAGCAGAAGCCCGTCAGCCGCAGCAGGTCCTCGGTGTAAGCCGGGCCGTTCTTGCCGATGAAGAACATGGTCCGCAGCCCCGGCAGGTCGCCGGCAATGGCGTCCATGCGCTCCACGAATTCCGGCCCGAATACCAGCACCTCCACGTCCGCCAGCTCCAGGCAGTACTTGATCTCGTCGCTTGCGTATCGGAAATTCATCGGAACGACGATGCAGCCGGCCTTGAGGATGCCGAAATAGATGGGCAGATACTCCAGGCAGTTCATCATCAGAATCGCCACCTTCGCGCCCCGCCGGATGCCCCGGCTGAGCAGCAGATTGGCAAAGCGGTTTGCCCGGCGGTCGAAGTCCTTCCAGCTCATCTCACGGCGGTAGGGCGCGTCCGGCGAGGCCTCCTCGATCAGGCTGGCCTCGCGCCAGCTTGTCGCGGCGTCCCGGTCGTCGCTGGGGTTGAGCTCCACCAGGGCGATGTCCCCGCCCCAGAGCCGTGCGTTGCGTTCCAATAAATCTGTAATGACCATTTGTCTGTTCCCTTCCTGTAAATAAAAATCCTCTGTGCGCCTTTGACGCACAGAGGACGAATGAACGTGGTACCACCTCAGTTTACCGCGGCTTCACAGCCCGCGGCCTCATAGGGTTCTATCAAACCCGGAACGCTGTAACGGGCGTACCCGTCTCCCCTACTTGCGCCCGTTCGGTGCGTTCAGTTCGCTGCTCGGAAATGTATTCAGCCGTCCGTTCCCTGCTGCCTTGCACCCCCCGGCAGCTCTCTGAAGGGCCCTGGTCGGCCTACTCCTTTTCGTCATCGCTTTGGCTTTATGGCTCGTAGTTTAGCAATTTTAACCGCTAAAGT
The DNA here is from genome assembly GCA_015068365.1 of Oscillospiraceae bacterium. Classification (GTDB taxonomy): domain Bacteria; phylum Bacillota; class Clostridia; order Oscillospirales; family Oscillospiraceae; genus SVKR01. The sequence continues at coordinate 10,004 of SVKR01000067.1, read as the reverse complement.
CAAGCGCTATTTTGCACAATTCGCGCGGTCAGTTTTCCGATTCTTCCGGCGTTTTCTCCAATCCCGGGCGCACCAGCGTGTCATAGCGCATCAGCGCGTCCGCCACGTGGGCGCGGTCCATGGTGCCGCGCGGGTCGATGTCCTCCTCCGGTTCCCAGGCCAGAACGCCCGCGGCGGCGGCCCAGTCCATGGCAGCGGCGGCCCAGTCATCCGCCGGATCGTCCGGCGGCAGGCGCCGCCCCTCCGCCGCTGTCTCCGGCAGTCCGGCCCAGCGGTGGAGGATGGTGAGGATCTGCTCGCGCGTCAAATCGTCCGCGGGGCCGAAGCTGGCCGGGTCATAGCCGTTGACGATGCCGTTTTCCGAGGCCCAGGCCACCGCGTCGGAGTACCACTCCCCGGCCGGGACGTCGTCAAACGCCGCCGGGGCAGTCGGGGCCGGCATCCCCTCCATGCGCCACAGCACCGTCACCAGCATGGCGCGGTTCATCACCGTCTCCGGCTCGAAGACCGTGTCGCCGGTGCCCTTGAAGATGCCGTTGTCGTAAACATATTTCACAGCGTTGAAAAAGCGGTCCAGACTGGAAACGTCGGCAAAGGGGACGCCAGTCCACACCCGGATGGGGATGGAAAGCGCGCTCTCCCCCGCCGTGACGGTCAGCGCGCCCTCGGCGCTGACATAGCCGCAGGTGACGTGGCCGGTCTCGTCCACGGTGCCGACGGACTCGTCCAGCGCCCAGTCAAAGCACAGGTCGTCAGAGCTGAGGGGGATGTGCCGGTCCCAGGCGCGGGCGGTCAGGTCCACCTCCTGCCCCGGGTCCAGGGTGAGGGATTCTGTCTTTTTGCCGTACTTTTCGCCGTAAAGCGCCAGCTCCTCCGGCGATTCGACCACGCGCACGGGGATGCTGCCGTCCGTGAGGCCATCGGCAGAAACGGTGACGGTGCCCGTGCCGCTGCCCTCAGCGTGATAGGCCCCGTCCTCCACATAGCCCAGCCCTTCGCTGACGGAAAACGCCGGCGCTTCAGGAAGCGCCGCGCCGTAGCCCCCGGCGTCCGAGGCCCGGACGGTCAGCGGCAGCGTCGCCCCGGCAAGGGCGTTGATGTGCAGCGGCTCCATCCAGAGCATTTCCGCCCGTCCCGTGGGGGACGTCGGTGCGGCCAGGAGGATATAGTTTGCCACCTTGCGCTGCGGCGTCTCCGAGGGGTGGTTGAAGGTGCGCAGGGCCGCATCGCCGGGCAGGAAAGCCGCAAGCTGCGTGCTGCCGCCGCCGTCCAGCGCCCCGGCGAAGACGCAGCCCAGCTCCAGCATACGCTGCGCCACCAGGGTCAGCCCGGCCCCTACGCTGTAGCCGCTCTGCCGCCCGTCGATGACGTAGAGCAGCAGCGTGCCGTCATCGCGCAGACCGATGGCCGTGCGCGGCGCGGCGGAGGCGGTCAGCTTCGGGACGATCTCGCCGTTTTCCACAAGCGGGTACAAAATGCCCACGGCGCTGTCCACGTCCTCCCAGCCCTCGGCGCATTCAATGCGCAGGGTCAGCTCTGCCCCGGGGGCAAAGGCCGCCGGGAGGGTGTAGGCCGTCTCCTCATCCAGCGGCATCAGCGTCAGCAGCAGCGTCCCCTCGGAAACGGCGACGGGTGCCCCGTCACTTTCCCAAAGGCGCTCCACCGTGCAGGATACCTCGCCGCGCAGTCCGGCCTTTTCCGGGATGCGGAGGGCCACGCAGGCGCTGTGGGCAGGCAGGGTCACGGCCTCGGCGTTTTCTTCCGTCCAGGCGGAAAAGCCGCCGGGGGCGGAGCGGTTCCAGCCGGAAACTGCCCAGGTTTCGTCGCCGCAGCGCAGGGAGATCGCCAGAGCCGGGCTGCCCCAGACCACGCTGCCGTCGGCGCGGAAGCCCACGGCGGCAAGGCCCTCGTCGTCGTGCAGCAGCGCCCCGGCGGACACCGCCAGCCCCACCGGCTCCCCGGTGGCGACGGTGTAAAACCCGCCGTTGACCCCGCCCAGCACGTGCATGCCGCGCTCCTCCAGCGCAGCGGCGGCGTCATCCAGGCTGCGGCGCGTGCGCAAGGGCTCACCGCTGACCACCACGGGCACCGCCGCGGCGCCGGGGGCCAGGGCCAGCACATATTCCGTGCGCAGATCGCTGCCCGTCCAGAAGATTTCGCCGCGCATCTCCGCCCCGCCGGTAAGGGGGGCGGACCATTCGTCCACCGGCTCTCCCAGGGCGGAGGCGTCCCCTTCCGCGCAGGCCGGGGCGGCCAGAGGCAGCAGCAGCGCCGCACTCAGCAGCAGGGGCCAGATCCGTTTATGTAAGTTCATCGCGCTCATCCTTTGTTTGTTGTCTCTCGCTGATTATACTCCTTCTCCCATTGTACGGGCAAATGTATCATTTTCCGCGCATGGAAAAAAATAGCGCCGCCGAATGGGTCCGGCGGCGCGTCTGGGCTTTTTCGCGTTATCGGGCGCGGGCCTGCTTTCTCCGCAGGGAGAGGCAGTCCGCAATCATGGCGATGAACTCGCTGTTGGTGGGTTTTCCCTTGATGTTGCTGACCGTGTAGCCGAAGAACTTTTGCAGCGTCTCCAAGTCCCCGCGGTCCCACGCCACCTCGATGGCGTGGCGGATGGCCCGCTCCACGCGGGAGGGTGTGGTGCCGAACTTCTTTGCCACGGCGGGATAGAGCACCTTGGTGACGGCGTTGATGATCTCCATGTCGTCGATGGTCAGCAAAATGGCCTCGCGCAGGTACTGATAGCCCTTGATGTGGGCCGGCACGCCGATCTCATGGATGACCTCGGTGACCGTGGTCTCCAGGTCCGGCTCCCGCGGCGCGCTGACCGCAACCGCCGCCGGGGCAGCCTGCCCGGCGCTGACGGCACGGCGGATCTGCTCCGTGAGGGCGGCAAAGTCGCAGGGCTTGGGCACGAAGTAATAGGCCCCCAGCTCTGCGCATTGGGAGATCATGCGCTGGTTATAAAAGGCCGAGACCACCATCGTCACCGGGGCGGCCCCCGTCTCGCCCATGCGGCGCAGCACCTCCATGCCGTCGACGCGGGGCAGCACCAGATCCAGCAGCAGCACATCCGGCTTTTCCCGCTCCAGCATCGCCAGGGCCTCTGCGCCGTCCGCTGCCGTGCCGACGACCTCCATGTCCCCTTCCGCGCGCAGCGTGTCGCCCAAAAGCGTGCGGAAGTCCTCGCCCGCGTCGGCGAGCATCACTCTGATTTTGGTTTCCATAATGCTATCCTCCAAATTATTTTCGCTTAACGGCAGCCTATGTTTCTCCCCTGTTTTGCCGTGAGTTTAGGTATAAACTACCATAATCCACCGGGAATATCAATCATCCTGCGCTGTTTGACGCTCGACAATTTGTTTACATAATTCGATGATCGTCCTGCCGTTCCCGACAGGCTTTGACCTTTTGCGGCAGCCCACGACGCTTCCGCGGCGCCGGATTGTCGGATCGGCGCGGCGCGGTTGACAAAACCCGGCGGCGCTCTCGCCGGGGAAATCCAAACCTTGACTTTTTCTTATAATCAAAGTATCATGGTGAGGTATGATTTTATTCTTTTATTACGGTAAAGTAAAAAAGCCCCGGGCATTCTGCCCCGGGCGAGAGTGGAGGATATGAATGGATCTGTTTGAGAAATGCTACGCGCCCTCTCTTCCGGATGAGCTCCGCGCGCAGGACCTTTTCCCCTATTTCCGCGAGCTGCAGTCCCGCCAGGACACTGAGGTCATCATGGAGGGCAAGCGCCGCATCATGCTGGGCAGCAACAACTATCTGGGCCTGACGGTGAATCCCGAGATCATCGCCGCCGGCGTGAAGGCGCTGCAGGAGTTCGGCACGGGCTGCTCCGGCTCCCGGCTATTAAACGGCACGCTGACGCTGCACCAGAAGTTTGAAAAGGAAATGGCCGAGTTTCTGGGCAAGGGCGATGTGTGCACCTTCCCCTCCGGCTTTCAGAGCAACCTGGGCGCCATCAGCGCTGTGGTGGGCCGCAACGACTATGTGATCTGCGACCGGGAGAACCACGCCTCCATCTATGACGGCTGCAAGCTCAGCTACGGCAAGATGCTGCGCTTCCGCCACAGCGATATGGACGACCTGGAGGCCAAGCTCAGGACCGTGCCGGAGAGCGCCGGCTGCCTTGTGGTGACCGACGGCGTGTTCTCCATGGGCGGCGACATCGCCAAGCTGCCGGAGATCTGCGCTCTTGCGAAGAAGTATGGCGCCCGCGTCATGGTGGACGACGCCCACGCCCTGGGCATCCTGGGAAAGGGCGGCCGGGGCACCGCCAGCCACTTCGGGCTGGAGGACCAGGTGGACATTTACATGGGCACCTTCTCCAAGTCCCTCGCCTCTCTGGGCGGCTACATCGCCAGCGAGGCCCGGGTCATCGACTACATCCGCACCAACTCCCGGCCCTACATCTTCGCCGCGTCCGTGCCCCCGGCCCAGATCGCCGTGGCCACCGCCGCGCTGGAGCATCTGATGGCCCACCCGGAGCTGCCGGAGCAGTTGCTGTCCATCGCCCGCTACATGCGGGAAAAGCTGCTGGCCGCGGGCATCAAGATCATCACGAACGACACGCCCATCATCCCCATTTTCACCTATGAGCCCATCAAGACGCTGAAGATCCAGAAGGAGCTTTATGAGCGCGGCGTTTACGTCAACGCCACCCTGCCCCCCGCCTGCGCACCGGGCGAATGCCTGCTGCGCTGCACGCTGATGGCCTCGCACACCAAAGCCCTCATCGACGAGGCCACCGACATCATCATCGATGTCATGCACAATTACAAGGATGAATAAGATCGCCATCGTCACCGGCGGCAGCAGCGGCATCGGGCGGGAGACCGCCAGGGCCCTGCATGCGCGCGGCTGCACGGTGTATGAGTTTTCCCGGCACGACGCGCAGACCGAGGGCGTCACCCACGTGCAGTGCGACGTGTCGGATGCGCAGCAGTTCGCCGCGGCGGTGCAGCAGGTCTGTGCCGCCGAGGGACGGCTTGACATTCTGGTGAACAACGCCGGCTTCGGCATCTCCGGCGCGGCGGAGTTTACCGACAACGCCCAGGCGAAGCGCCTGCTGGACGTGAACCTGTTCGGCATGGTCAATGGCTGCAAGGCCGCCGTGCCCGTCATGCGCGCCCAGGGCGGCGGACGGATCGTGAACCTCTCCTCCGTGGCCGCGCCCTGCGCCATCCCCTTCCAGGTCTGGTACAGCGTCAGCAAGGCCGCGGTGAGCACCTATACCGCCGCGCTGGCCAACGAGGTGCGTCCCTGGGGCATCACGCTGACGGCCATTCTGCCCGGCGACATCCGCACCGGCTTCACCGCCGCGCGGGAGAAAAACATCGTCGGCGACGACGTGTACGCCGGGCGCATCGCCCGCTCCGTCGCCGTGATGGAGCATGACGAGCAGACCGGCATGGACCCCGCCGTGGCCGGGCGCTATATCGCCGCCGTGGCCCTGAAGCGCAGCGTCAAGCCGGAGTACGCCGTGGGGCTGAAGTATAAGTTCCTGGTGCTGCTGGCAAAGCTTCTGCCCTGCCGGGTGCGCAACTACATCATCTATCTCCTGTACGCAAAATAACGCGCCACTCATAATACAAGGCACAACCGCCATCTGACGGTTGTGCCTTTGTTTTTTTACAGTTCCCAGATTTTCTCGGCGTACTCCCTTATCGCCCGGTCGGCGGAGAAGCGGCCGGACGCCGCGACATTCAGCAGGCACTTGCGGCCGAAGGATTCCCGGTCGCGCCAGTCGTAGATGGCGCGCAGGCGGGCGTCGCAATAGCTGCGGAAATCGTAGAGCACATAGTAGTGGTCCGGGCGGTGCCAGGATGCGCCGTCCAGCAGCGCGCCCCAAAGCTCGCGCAGGCCGTCGTCGGTCTCCACGGTGCCGTCCACCAGGGTGTCCACCACCCGGCGGATCCGCTCATCCCGCTCATAGATGTCGCGGGAGCGATAGCTGTCGCGGATGCGGGTGATGTCCTCCACCGTGGCGCCGAAGATGTAGGCGTTCTCCGCGCCCACGGCCTCCACGATCTCCACGTTGGCCCCGTCCATGGTGCCCAGGGTGACCGCGCCGTTGAGCATCAGCTTCATGTTGCCGGTGCCGCTGGCCTCGGTGCCGGCGGGAGAGATCTGCTCGGAGATGTCGGCGGCGGGGATGATATGCTCGGCATAGGAGCAGTTGTAGTTCTGCAAAAAGACGACCTTGATTTTTCCGGCCACGTCGGGGTCGTTGTTCACCAGTCGGGCAACGCGGTTGATGTAGCGGATGATGCTCTTGGCCCGGACGTAGCCCGGGGCGGCCTTGGCCCCGAAGAGGAACACGGTGTTCGGCAAATCGGCCAGATCGCCGCGCTTGATGGCCAGGTAGATGTCCATGACGGACAGGGCGTTCATGAGCTGGCGCTTATACTCGTGCAGGCGCTTGACCTGCACGTCAAAGACCGCGTCCGGGGAGATGGCCACGCCCTCCCGCTTCAGAACGACGGCGGCAAGCTGCTCCTTTTTCGTGTGCTTCACGGCGTTGAAGCGCGCGATGAGGTCGCTGTCCAGGTTGTCGCGCAGCGCGCCCAGGCGGTCCAGATCGGTGAGGAAGCCGCTGCCGACCCGGTCCCGCAGCAGCTCGGTCAGCTCCGGGTTGCACAGGCCCAGCCAGCGCCGGGGGGTGACGCCGTTGGTGATACCGGTGAATTTGTCCGGCTCCACCGCGGCCCAGTCGCGGAAAATGTCGTGGCGGATGATCTCGCTGTGGATGCGGGCCACGCCGTTGACATGGGTGGACATGTAGACGGACAGATTGGCCATGTAGGCGGTGTTGTCCCATATAATGTGCAGGCCCGGATGCTCCCGCTGCAGGCGGTTTTCGATCTGCCAGATGATGTTCACGATCTCCGGCACCACGCTGCCCAGCAGGTCCAGGGGCCAGCGCTCCAGCGCCTCGCCCATGACGGTGTGGTTGGTGTAGGAAAAGACCCGGCGGGTCATGTCAAAGGCGGTGTCGAAGTCAAAGCCGTCGGCCATGAAGATGCGGATGAGCTCCGGGATGCTCATGGCCGGGTGGGTGTCGTTGAGCTGGATGGTGATGCGCTCCGGGAAGGCGGACAGGTCCGGCCCGTAGATCTCGCGGTAATTGCGCACGATGTCCTGCAGCGATGCGCTGGAGAGCACATACTGCTGCTTGATGCGCAGTCGCTTGCCCTCCCACTCGCTGTCGTTGGGGTAGAGCACGCGGGTGATGTCCTCCGCCTTGTTCTTCGCCGCCAGCGCGCGCTCATAGTTCTGGGCGTTGAAGGCGTCAAAGTCCAGCTCCTCCACCGCCTCGCACTGCCACAGGCGCAGCGTGCCGATGTTGTCGTTTTCATAGCCGATGACCGGCACGTCATAGGGCACGGCCAGCACCGTGTGGTCGGGGAAGTCGATCTTCACGGTGTGCTTATCCCGGCGATAGCTCCAGGGGTCGCCGTATTTCAGCCAGTCGTCCGCCAGCTCGCGCTGGTTGCCGTTCTCGTCGATGCGCTGGCGGAACAGGCCGAAGCGATAGCGCAGGCCGTAGCCCGTCAGAGGGATGCCGGCGGTGGCGGCGGCGTCCAGGTAGCAAGCGGCCAGGCGGCCCAGGCCGCCGTTGCCCAGCGCGGCGTCCTCCACCTCTTCCATGCAGGCCAGATCCACGCCCTTGATGGCGAAGAGGCTCTTCAGCTCCTCCAGCAGGCCGAGATTGAAAAGGTTGGAGTAGACCAGGCGGCCGATGAGATACTCGGCGGAGAAATAGTAGGCGTGGCGCTTGCCCTTTCGGGCGGTCTTGCACTCCGACCAGCGGCGGGACAGCTGCATCATCATGACATGGGCCAGGGCGCTGTGCAGCTCGTGGGGCGAGGCGTCCTTCATGGACACGTCATAGGTGAGCTTTAAGTATTCATTGGTATCCGCAACAATGCGGCTGCAATCAAGTTCCATAATACTCCTCAGCGATCAATGAAAAATAGGATTATCTGATTTATTATCCTATAAGCGGCACGGTTTTGCAAGCAATTTTTCGCCGACGACGGCGTTTTGTTGCTTTTTCCCGGGGAAGATGCTAGATTAAGGATACGGATTCATTCTATGAAGGAGCAATTGCCATGATACTGGACGGACTTAGCCCCGCCGCGCCCTTTCGCTGGTTTGAGGCCATCTGCGCCATCCCCCACGGCAGCGGCAACACCGCCGCCCTCAGCGACTTTTGCGTCCGCTTCGCCGCCGAGCGGGGCCTGGAGCATTACCGGGACAGCCTGGGGAACGTCATTCTCATCGCCCCCGCCGCGCCCGGATATGAAAACGCCGCGCCCATCATCCTCCAGGGCCATCTGGACATGGTCTGCGCCCTGGCGCCGGGGGTGGAGAAGGACATGACCGCCGAAGGGCCGGAGCTGTTTTGCGACGGCGACACCCTGGGCGCCCGGGGCAGCAGCCTGGGCGGGGACGACGGCGCCGCCGTGGCCATCATTCTTGCCCTGCTGGACGACCCCACGCTGCCCCGGCCGCGGCTGGAGGCCGTGCTGACCGTGGACGAGGAGGTGGGCATGACCGGGGCGCGGGGCCTGGACGTTGCGCCGCTGCGCGGGCGCACCATGCTGAACCTGGACAGCGAGGAGGAGGGCATTTTCACCGTGTCCTGCGCCGGGGGCGCACGGGCAACGCTGCGCCGCTGCGCTGCGCCGGAGCCGGCGGAGGGCCTGCTGCTCACGCTGGGCGTGGAGGGGCTGCTGGGCGGCCACTCCGGCACGGAGATCGACAAGGGCCGGGCCAACGCCTGCATCCTGCTGGGCCGGGTGCTGGACGCGCTGCGCGCCGTGGCCCCGCTGCATCTATTGGACGTGACCGGCGGCACGGCGGACAACGCCATTCCCGCCCGCTGCCAGGCCCGCTTCCTCGCTGACCCCGAGCACGCCATGGCCCTTCTCGACGAGGCGGACCGGCTGTGCGCGGCGCTGCGGATGGAGTATCTCCACACCGAAGCGAATCTGCGCCTGCTTCTGGAGACCGGCGGCGTGGGGACGGCGCAGGCGCTTTCCGAGGCGGAGACCGGGCGCTTTATTGCCGCGCTGTGCGCACTGCCCAACGGGGTGCAGTCCATGAACACCGCGCTGGGCCTGCCGGAGACCAGCTGCAACCTGGGGCTTTTGTCCCTGGATGCGCACGGCTGGACGGCGACGGTGTCGCTGCGCTCCTCCGTGCCGGAGGGCAAGCCGCAGCTGCTCGCGGCGCTGCAAAGCGTATCGGACGCCGCCGGGGCGGAGATAGAGGTGCGCGGGGACTACCCCGGCTGGGCCTACCGGGCCGAATCGCCCCTGCGGGCGCGGATGGAGCGCATCTACGAGGCCATGTTCGGCAAACGTGCGGTGGTGACCGCCATCCACGCCGGGCTGGAGTGCGGCATTCTGGCGGAGAAGCTGCCCGGGCTGGACTGCGTCTCCATCGGGCCGGACATCACGGACATCCACTCCCCGGCCGAGCGGCTGCACATCGCCAGCATGGGCCGCACCTGGGAATTTGTGAAGGAGATCCTGAAGCAGTCCAGATAAACGCAGGAAGTTCCCCCGATTTGGGGGAGCTTCCTCAAGCTGTCGACAAAGTGTCGACAGCTTGAAAAGCAAAAACCGAAACATTAAAAATGTTCCGGTTTTTGCGATGATTGGACGTGCAGGGGGACTCCCGTCCCCCCTCACACCCCCCCATGCAGGACGGTACCTATGCAAAGCAGGGTTTGTCTACAGTCGCAGAAAGCTCCCCCGATTTGGGGGAGCTTCCTGTATATTTGCGATGGATCACTCGTTGGTGTAGTTATCGAAGTAGCCCTGGATGAAGATGATGGGCGTGCCCTTGTCGCCGCTGCCGCTGGTGAGGTCGCACAGCGAGGCAAGCAGATCGGTCAACTGGCGCGGGGTCGTACCCTCGGACGCCATCTTGCCCACCAGCTCGCCCTGCTTGGCGCGGATGTCGGCGCTGATGGCGTC
>SVKR01000066.1 GCA_015068365.1 Oscillospiraceae bacterium | reverse complement strand
GGTGCGCAGCACGGCCGCCGCGGATTCTCCCTCCGCGGCCCGGGCTTCGCAGGCAGAAAGCTTCTCCCGCACCGCCTCGGTCTCGAGGTCGCACTCGCGCATCTGGGCGGAAAACTCCTCGCCGGAGGCGTAGATCCCCTCCAGCTCCGCGTTGGCGGCGGCCAGATTGTCGCTGGCCTGCTGGAATTCGGCGTTCACGGTCTCGCTCTGCTCATGGAGGCGGTCCAGTGTCTCCATCCAGGCGGAGATCTCCAGCGTGCGCTGCTCGTCGCGCAGAACGAGAAACTTTTTTGCGGTCTCGGCCTGCTTCTCCAGCGGGCCGACCTGCATGGAAAGCTCGTCGATCTTGTCATTGATGCGCACGAGGTTTTCCTCCGTGCGCTCCAGCTTGCGCTCGGCCTCCTCCTTGCGATAGCGGAAGCGGGAGATGCCCGCCGCCTCCTCGAAGATCTCGCGGCGGTCGGTGCTGCGGGCGGAGACGATCTCCGCGATGCGGCCCTGGCCGATGACGCTGTAGCCGTCCCGGCCCAGGCCTGTGTCCATCAAAAGCTCGGTAATGTCCTTCAGCCGGACGGACTCGCGGTTGATGGAATACTCGCTCTCCCCGGTGCGGTAATAGCGCCGGGTGATGACCACCTCCGGCGCGTCGATGGGAAAGAGCCCGGCGGAATTGTCCAGCGTCAGGCTGACCTGGGCGAAGCCGAGGGGGCTGCGCTTTTCCGTGCCGCCGAAAATGACGTCCTCCATCTTGCCGCCGCGCAGTGCCCGGCTGCGCTGTTCGCCCATGACCCACAAAAGCGCGTCGGAAATGTTGGACTTTCCGCTGCCGTTGGGGCCGACGATGGCGGTGATGTCTTTTTCAAAGGTCAGGGTTGTCTTGTCCGGGAAGGACTTGAAGCCCTGGATCTCCAAAGCCTTTAGGTACAAAATGAACCTCCGTGCGCCCTGAGGGCGCGATTAAGTTTCAAGCGCCTGCAGCGCCGCGCGGGCGGCGGCCTGCTCCGCTTCCTTCTTGCTGTGTCCCTCGCCGGTGCCGATGACCGTGCCGTTCATCGAGACCGCCGCGGCGAAATGCTTCAGGTGGTCCGGCCCGCTCTCGCCGATCATGCTGTAGCTGAGGCTGCGGCCGGGGCGGCGCTGGATGAGCTCCTGCAGCTCGGTCTTCCAGTCGCGGGCGAGGACGGACTGCCCGTCGTCCAGCTTGGCGAGAATGTGCGTGCGGATGAAGGCCGCGGCCGGCTCCATGCCGCCGTCGAGATAGATGGCGGCGATCACCGCCTCCACGCAGTCGGCCAGGATGGAATGCCGCTCCCGTCCGCCGGAGCTCTCCTCCCCGCGGCCCAGCAGCAGCTTTGTGCCCAGTTGCAGCTTCTCCGCCACTTCCCACAGGCTCTGCTCGCACACCAGCTCTGCCCGCAGCTTGGTCATCCGCCCCTCGGGCATGTCGGGAAAGCGGGTGTACAGCGCCGCCGCGGTCACCAGGCCCAGCACGCTGTCGCCCACGAACTCCAGCCGCTCATTGCTGGCACAGTGGTGCTCGTTGGCATAGGAGGAATGGGTCAGCGCCGTGCGAAGCAGCGCGCTGTCCCGAAAAGTGTACGCGATGTTCTGCTCCAGTGCTTCCATGCCGCTTATTCCTGCGTCTTCCGGACGAAGTCCACCAGGTCTCCCACGGTCTGGATGCTGCGGATCTCCTCCTCGCTGATCTCGGGCAGAGAGAAGGCGTCCTCAATGTTCATGACCAGCTCCACAAAGTCCAGGGAGTCGGCGCTCAGATCCTGCAGAAAATTTGTCTTTTCGGTGATGGACTCGGGGTCCACCGCAAACTGTTCGCAAATCAGCTTCTGAATCGTCTCGAAAACCATGTTCCTGTCTCCTTTTTTATTCCTTATCCGGCTCCTCGCGGAGCACCATGTGTTCGATGTTGCGCTCAATATCCTCAATGACGCCCATGTTGGTAAAGTCGATGGCCTGCTTCACCGCGCTGCGGATGGCCCGGGCATTGCTGCTGCCGTGGGCCTTGATGACGGGCTTGGTGATGCCGATGAAGGCCGTGCCGCCCACCTCGGAGACATCCAGGAGCTTTTTCAGCCCCTTCAGATCGTCCTTCAGCAGCAGGGCGCCCAGCTTGGTCTTGACGGACTTCATCATCATGCCCTTGAGGTTCTTCATCAGGAATTTTACCGTTCCCTCCACGGTTTTCAGCAGGATGTTGCCGGAATACCCGTCGGCGACGATGACGTCCACCTTGCCGGAGAAAACATCCGTGCCCTCCACGTTGCCGATAAAGTTCAGCCGCCCCGCCTCGCCGGCGGATTTCAGAAGGGCGTAGGCCTCCTTGCACAGCGGCGTGCCCTTGCTGTCCTCGCTGCCGTTGTTCAGCAGGCCCACGCGCGGATTGTCGCAGCCGAGGATGTTGTGGGAATAGTAGCTGCCCATAAAGCCGAATTGCAGCAGGTATTCCGCCGTACACTCCACGTTGGCGCCGCAGTCGATGAGCACCACGCCCTTGCCGCCGTTGGGCATCACGGGGGCCATGGCCGCCCGGCGGATGCCCCGGATGCGCTTGACCAGCAGCGTCGCCCCGGTGAGCAGGGCGCCGGTGCTGCCGGCGGAGATGGCGGCGTCGCCCTCCCCGTCCTTGAGCATCTGCAGCGCCACGGCCATGGAGCTGTTCTTCTTTCTGCGCACCGCATGGGCCGGGTCGTCGTGCATGTCGATGACCTCGTCGGCGTTCACCACGCGGATGTGGGGGTTGTCCTGGGCCTTGCACTGCACAAGGCAGGCGTTCACCTCCGATTCCCGTCCCACGAGAATGATGTCCACGCCAAACTCGCTCTGCGCGTCAACAGCGCCCTGCACGATGGCCTGGGGCGCGTTGTCACCGCCCATTGCGTCTAAAATAATCTTCATCCGACTTCCTCTTTCATTCGATCAATGATCTCCAGCGCCCTGGCGGAGATCGCCTCGTTTTTATTGCGCTTGCCCTTGATGCGATAGCCCAGGGGCGAGATGATGCCGAAATTGATGTTCATCGGCTGAAAATCCCCGCTGACCGAGCCGCCGGAGATGTAAAGCCCCAGCGCGCCGATGGCGGTCTCCTGCGGGAAATCCGCCGGGGGCAGGCCCTGCAGACGCCGCGCGGTCTCGATGCCGGCCAGAAGCCCGCTGGCGCAGGACTCCACATAGCCCTCCACGCCGGTCATCTGTCCGGCAAAGGAGATGCGCGGGTCGGCGATCAGCCGGTAGTACCGGTCCAGGAGACCGGGAGAATTGAGATAGGTGTTGCGGTGCATGACGCCGTAGCGCACGAATTCGGCGTTTTTCAGCGCCGGGATCATGGAAAACACCCGTTTCTGCTCCGGGAAGCGCAGGTGGGTCTGGAAGCCCACGATGTTATAAAGCGTCCCCTCGGCGTTGTCCTTGCGCAGCTGCACCACGGCGTAGCTCTCCTCCCCGCTGCGGGGATCGACAAGGCCGACGGGCTTCATGGGGCCATAGCGCAGCGTGTCCTCGCCCCGGCGGGCCATGACCTCCACCGGCATGCAGCCTTCAAACACGCCGCTGTCGTCAAAGCCGTGCACCGGCGCCTCCTGGGCCTGGATGAGCTCGTTCCAGAATGCGCGGTATTCCAATTCCGTCATCGGGCAGTTTACATAATCAGGAGTGCCCTTGTCATAGCGGGAGGCGAAAAAGGCGCTGGACATGTCGATGCTGTCAAAGGTGACGATGGGGGCCGCCGCGTCGTAAAAATGCAGGTCGCTGTCGGGGCAGCGGCGGGTGATGGCCTCGCTCAGCGCGTCGCTGGTCAGCGGGCCGGAGGCGATGATGACTTCCCCTTCCGGGATCTCCGTGACCTCGCGCTGCTCGATCTCGATCAGGGGATTTGCGCATATCAGCTCCGTCACCATGGCGGCATAGGCCGTCCGGTCCACAGCGAGGGCGCCCCCGGCGGGGACGCGGTGGGCGTCGGCGCAGCGCATGATAAGGCTGTCCATGCGCCGCAGCTCCTCTTTCAGAAGGCCGACGGCATTCGTCAGCTCGTCCGAGCGGAAGGAGTTGGAGCAAACCAGCTCCGCAAAGTCGGCGGAGACATGCGCGGGTGTCATCTTCTCCGGCTTCATCTCGATGAGCTTCACCGGGATGCCCCGCTTGGCAAGCTGCCAGGCCGCCTCGCTGCCGGCGAGGCCGGCCCCCACGACGGTTACGCGTGTTTCCATCATTTTGCAGCCTTTCTGGTGGATTTGGTCTTGGTGTCCGGCTTGGTGCCGGTGGTCTTTTTCTTATAGCCGCGCTTGTCCTCCGGCAGGAAGTTGGGGCAGCTTTCATTGATGCAGAAGGGCTTGCGCTGTCCCTTGCCGGACAGCTTGAACATGGTCTTGCCGCACTCGGGGCAGTTGTCCTTCACCGGGACGTACCAGCTCATGAACCCGCATTCCTGCCCGCGCTCGCAGGCGTAGTAGGTATAGCCGTTCTTGCTGGTGCGCTTGAGGATGCGGCTGCCGCACTTGGGGCATTTGCCCGGCATCTCCACCACGATGGGCTTGGTGAAGGTGCACTCCGGGAAGCCGGGGCAGGCAAGGAAGCGGCCGAAGCGGCCGTTTTTCACCACCATCTTCCGCCCGCAGACGTCGCAGACCTCGTCGCTCTCCTCGTCCGGGACCTTGATGCGCACGCCGTCCAGCGCCTTCTCCGCGTCGGTGAGCTCCTTGTCGAAATTGCCGTAGAACGAGCGGATGATCTGCTTCCACTCCTTCTTCCCGCTCTCGATCTCGTCGAGCGTATCCTCCATGTTGGCGGTGAACTTCAGATCCACGATGTCGCGGAAGTAGTCGCACATCAGGTTGTTGACGGTTTCGCCCAGGGGGGTCGGCTTCAGATAGCGCCCGTCCTTGGCGACATACTCTCTGCTGGTGATGGTGCTGATGGTGGGGGCATAAGTGGACGGGCGGCCGATGCCCTTCTCCTCCAGCGCGCGGATGAGGGACGCCTCAGTATAGCGGCTGGGCGGCTGGGTGAAGCGCTGTTCGCGGTCGAACTGCTGCGGCTTCAGCGCCTCGCCCTCGGTGAGGTTGGGCAGCGGGTTGCGGATCTCCTCGCTCTCGTCATCGCGGGTGTCCTCATACACGGCGGTATAGCCGGGGAACTTGATCTCCGAATACTTGGCCTGGAAGACGTGTCCGGCGCAGGCGGTGTCCACCACCACGCTGTCATAGACGGCCTTGGCCATCTGGCTGGCCACAAAGCGGCCCCAGATGAGGCGGTAGAGGCGATACTGCTCGCCCGTCAGGTCCTTTTTGATGCTCTCCGGCGTCAGAAGCACGTTGCTGGGGCGGATGGCCTCATGCGCGTCCTGGGCGCCGGCGCGGGTGCGGAAGCGGCGGGGCGTGCCGGGATAGTACTCCTTGCCGAAGTGCGAAACGATGAAGCTGCCGGCGGCGGCCATCGCCTCGTCGGAAATGCGCAGCGAGTCGGTACGCATATAGGTAATGAGACCGACGGTGCCCTGGTCGGTGATGTCGATGCCTTCATAAAGCTGCTGGGCGATGCTCATGGTGCGGGCCGGGGTCATGCCCAGGCGGCGTGAGGCCTCCTGCTGCAGTGTGGAGGTGATAAACGGGGGCGACGGCGTCCGCGGGGTCTCACCGCGCTTTACGCTCTGGACGGTGAAGGGCTGATCCTGCACCGCCGCAACCACGGCGTTCACTTCCTCCTCGGAGTGCAGCTCCTGCTTTTTCCCGTCCCTGCCGTAATAGCGCGCGCGGAAGCTGCCCTCGGCGCTCAAGCGGTCCAGCACCACGTCCAGCTGCCAGAATTCCTCCGGCTGGAAGGCGCGGATCTCGTTTTCCCGGTCCACCACCATGCGGGTCGCCACAGACTGCACCCGCCCGGCGGAGAGCTTGGGCCGGCCCATTTTGCGCCACAGCAGCGGCGAGAGCTTATAGCCCACCAGCCGGTCCAGCACGCGGCGGGCCTGCTGGGCGTTCACCAGATCCATGTCGATGCTGCGGGGCGCGTCGATGCTGTCCCGCACGACCTTTTTGGTGATCTCGTTGAACGTCACGCGCCGGGCCTTGTCGTCGGGAATGTTCAGCAGCTCCTTCAGATGCCAGGAGATGGCCTCCCCTTCGCGGTCCGGGTCGGTGGCGAGATAGACGGTGTCGGCGGACTTGGCGCTTTTTTTCAGCTCGGAGATGATCTTCTCCCGGCCCTTGACCGGGATATACTCCGGCTCGAAATCCCGCTCCACGTCCACGCCGATGGTGCTGCGCGGCAGGTCGCGCAGATGCCCCATAGAGGCAGTGACTTTGTAATCGCTGCCAAGATACTTTTCGATGGTCTTCGCCTTGGCGGGCGACTCCACGATCACGAGCTTTGCCATACGTCAGTTCCTCACTTCATAATGTTCAATGTAAAGCGCTTTCCCTGTTCCTGGCTGACATAGCCTTTGATCTGCAGCATGGTCAGCTCACTGAGAACGGTGGAAGCGGAGAGTTTGGTCAGGTCGATGATGTCGTCCACATGCATGCTGTTCCGGTCCATGACGGAGACGATTTTCAGCTGGTTCTCGGTCAAAGTCTCCAACTGGGCAGCCAGCGTGCCGCCGGGCTGCGGCTCCGTCCGGCGTTTGGACAGGCGGAAGCGGAAAAGGCCCTTGCGCTTGGCCTCCTCCGGGGCGGGTGCCGGCTCCGGCGCGGGGTCCGGCTCCGGCGCGGGCAGCGCATGGGTGATCTTTTCCGGAAAGCGCCCGGCGTACTCCTGCATGACATCCCAGCCGCAGGTGACGAAGGCCGCGCCCTCCCGCAGCAGCTGGTTGCTGCCGGCGCCTTTCGCGCTGTCGGCGTTGGCGGGAACGGCGTAGACGTCTCTTCCGTAGTCCAGCGCCCGGTGCGCCGTGATGAGCGCGCCGCTGCGCGCAGGCGCCTCCGGCACCACAACGCCCAGCGACAGCGCCGCGATGATGCGGTTGCGCCGGGGAAACCACTCCTTTGTCCCCTCGGCATCCGGCGGATACTCGCTGACCAGCGCGCCGCGGGCGCGGACGCGGTCATACAGCGGCCCGTTGAAGCTGGGGTAAACGCGGTTGATGGCCACGCCCAGCACGCCGATGACGCTGCCGCCGGCGTCCAGCGCGGCGACAGCTGCGCAGCTGTCGATGCCCGCAGCCAGCCCGGTGGTCACCGTGCCGCCGCAGCGGGCGATCTCCCCGGCGATGGCGCGGGTGATCCGCTCACCGTAGGGGGTGCTTTTCCGCGTCCCCACGACGCCGATGACCGGCTCGCTGTCCACAGCGGGCAGAGTTCCCAGGATATAGAGGACATAGGGTGGGTCCGGGATGTTGCGAAGCCGCTCCGGGTAAGCGGCATCCTGATAGGTCAGGATCGTGACGCCCAGCTCGCCGCAGCGATGCACGATGCGCCGGATCGCCGCGTCGTCCCGATTCAGAAGGGCGTCCCGCTCTTCGGGCAGCAGGCCGGGAATCTGTTCCAGCTCGTGCCGGTCGGCAAACCAAATCCCTCTGGCGCTGCCGAAGCGTTCCAGCAGGGCCTGGCGCGTGCGAAAGCGGAGGCAGAACAGTCCTGCGAACCAGATCCAGCACTCCAGATCAGACATGCGCCTGCGCCCCCCTCCCCTTGCTGAGTTCCCACATGAGGATGGCCGCGGCAACGGCGGCGTTCAGGGATTCGCACTGGGGGTTCATCGGGATGATGACCTCCCCGGCGCACAGGCTCAAAAGCGGCCGGGAAAGACCCTGTCCCTCGCTGCCGACGGCGATGGCTGCATCATGCAAGTCCACTTCGCGCACATCGCGGCTGGCATCGGACAGCGCCGCACCGTATAGCTTCATCCCGTTGGCGGAAAGATATGCGCGCAGCGCATCCAGATCCATCTCCAGCCAGCGCTGGCGGAACACGGCGCCCATCGTGGCGCGGATGGTTTTGGGGTTGTACACGTCAGCGCAGGAGCCGGTCAGTACCACGGTGTCGATGTTCAGCGCGTTGGCCGTGCGCAGGATCGTCCCCAGATTGCCGGGGTCCTGGATCGTCTCCAGCACCAGCGTCCGGCCGGGCGCAGCGTCGTCCCAGGGACGGATGCGGACGGAAAACACCACGTCGGCGGCGTTTTTAAGCGGTGACACATAGTCCAGCAGCGACTGATCCACCCGGAACTGCACCGGGCAGGCAAGCGCTTCCACAGGGTCGCTTGCCCACAGCAGCGCCGTGATCTCCGCGCCCCATCGCAGCGCCTCACCCAGCAGCTTTGTTCCGTCGCAGAGAAACTCCCCATGGGCATGCCGGTAGCTTTTGTCCGCGCCAAGGGCGCGCATGTGCGCGATCAGAGGATTTTTTCTGGATGTCAAGCGCTCCATCGCCTTTTCCGCCGCCCCTTTCTGCAATCTTTTGACAGGCTGATACCCGTCATGCGGTCGGTATCATGCCGCACAATGCCCATGATACTATATAATATAGTAATATATATAATAGGCTTGCCGCAATCTGTCAAGCCAATTTTTTCTGCGGCTCCCAAAAGAAAAAAATGCAGCCCCATGCCGCGCCGGTTTCCGGCCTCAGGGGCTGCATAGTTTACAGGGCCGATAGCCCATCTCCAGGATGCTCTCCCGGCTTCCGTGATACTCCCAGCGGTTCTTCGCCGCGATGTCCGAAACGGCGCTGCACCAGGGATAGTGGAACTTTTCAGAGCTTTTGTTGAGAATGTAAGCTTCTTCCTCCGTCACTTCGAAAAGGCTGCGGGAGGGAGACGCGGGTTCAGCCTCCGTCTCCCTCTGGCGCTCGGTACGCACAACGAAGCCGTCATAGGCCGTAGCGCTGCCGCCGGAGCCGCAGCCGGCGAGTGACAGCAAAGCGGCTGTGACCAATATAGCGCAGAGCAGCCGCAAAGCTGACGTGCGAAGCCGCGGGATCATGCTGTTTGAGCGCATCTCAGGCCCAGGGGTCCTCGCTCTCCGGGACGCGGATCCCGGCGAGGAGATACTGCTCCCATAAATACCATTTTCCGTCCTTCGCCAGGCGCAGCAGCACCTGCCGCGGGCTGTCTGCGCCGGAGGAGCGCAGATCCAGCTTGCAATACCCCTCCTGCTGCCAGGCATACGGCCCGGCGGAGATGTGCAGGGTCCAAGGCTCGGACGGCGTATAATTGTTCTGCGGCGTGGAACCGGTAAAGTACGAACGCGGGACATAGTCCTTCCCATCCATAAAGCGGTCGGCGATGAACTGCTTATCCAGAGGACTCAGCGGACGCGGACCGCGCAGGAAATCGAGCGCGGAGAGCGCAAGCTCCTTGTTCTTGGGATAGATGCAAAAGGCAAGAACCGTAAGCGCGGCGGTATCAAAGGGCGAAGCCATCCCCGCCTGGGGCAGCGCCTGAAAAGCAGCAAGGCTGTCCGGCAGCGAATCAAAGCGGATGTCCGCTGTATCGGGCCACTGAGAGGAAACAGAACTCATAACACGACCTCCTGGGATTGATTACAGATACATTTTAGCACTGAAAGAGATTGAAGTAAATATGAAAAGAAAAAACGACATGTGAAAACATGTCGTTTTTTCTTGGCAGGGGTTGAAGGGATCGAAGTGCCCCTGCACGGCGTATTGCTGCTCAAACTTCTTCGCTTTCTTGTTGATCTCCGGCTCGTGCCAGTGCAGAAACTGC
>SVKR01000065.1 GCA_015068365.1 Oscillospiraceae bacterium | reverse complement strand
GGGAGTTCCTGACCAGCCCCGAATGGGTGGGTCTGGATCCCTCCCGCCTGTATCCCTCCGTCTTCATCGGCAACGAGACCACTCCCGCCGACGACGAGGCCTATAACATCTGGAACAAGGAGATCGGCGTTCCCGCCGACCACATTTTCCGCTTCGGCAAGGCCGACAACTTCTGGGAGCACGGCTCTGGTCCCTGCGGCCCCTGCTCCGAGATCTACTACGACCGCGGCGAGAAGTGGGGCTGCGGCAAGCCCGACTGCACCGTGGGCTGCGACTGTGACCGCTATATCGAGGTCTGGAACAACGTCTTCTCCCAGTTCAACAGCGACGGCGAGGGCACTTATACCGAACTGAAGCAGAAGAACATTGACACCGGCATGGGTCTGGAGCGTCTGGCCTGCGTGTGCCAGGGCGTGCCCTCCCTGTTCGACGTGGATACCGTCATGAATATCACCCGCAAGGTGTCTGAGATCACCGGCGCCCACTACGGTGAGAGCACTGCCAAGGACGTCTCCCTGCGCGTCATCACCGACCACATCCGCTCCGCCACCTTCATGATCTGCGACGGCGTGCTGCCCAGCAACGAGGGCCGCGGCTATGTGCTGCGCCGCCTGCTGCGCCGCGCCGCCCGCCACGGCAAGCTGCTCGGCGTCAATGAGCCCTTCCTCTATGAGGTCGTCGATACGGTCATCCACGAAAACGAGTGCGAATATAAGGACCTGCGCGAGAAGCAGAGCTATATCACCCGGGTCATCCGCACCGAGGAGGAGAACTTCGCCCGCACCATCGACGGCGGCATGAAGATCTTTGCCGAGATGCTGGCCGGCCACAAGGAAAAGGGAGAGTCCACCTTCTCCGGCGCCGACGCGTTCAAGCTCTATGACACCTACGGCTTCCCCATCGACCTGACCATCGAGATGGCCCGGGATGAGGGCCTGGAGGTGGACGAAGCCGGCTATCAGAAGGAGATGCAGGCGCAGAAAGAGCGCGCCCGCGAGGCCCGCAAGGCCCTGGGCGACCTGGGCTGGGCCGGCGTGGAGTTCGGCAAGGAGGTGCCCGCCACCGAGTTCACCGGCTACGAGAGCGAGACGCTCTCCGGCGCGAAGGTGGTCGCCATGGTGGTGGAAAACGAGCAGGCCGACACGCTGATGCCCGGTGTGGAAGCCATCGTGGTGCTGGACCGCAGTCCCTTCTACGCCGAGATGGGCGGCCAGGTGGCCGACCACGGCGTCATCCGCTCTGACGCGGGCTGCTTCACCGTCACGGACGTGCAGAAGAACAAGGGCGGCAAGTATATGCATTACGGCAAGCTGACCGAGGGCACGCTGCGCCTGGGCGACACCGTCACCGCC
Source organism: Oscillospiraceae bacterium (assembly GCA_015068365.1). GTDB lineage: Bacteria > Bacillota > Clostridia > Oscillospirales > Oscillospiraceae > SVKR01. Next base: position 18,047 of record SVKR01000065.1, on the reverse strand, counting down.
GAGGTGGACGGCGTCCGCCGCGCCGCCGTGCGCCGCGCCCACACCGCCACGCATCTGCTGGACAAGGCGCTGAAGGACGTGCTGGGCGAGCATGTGCACCAGGCCGGTTCCCTGGTGGAGCCGGACCGCGTCCGCTTTGACTTCACCCACTTCTCCGCCATGACGGCCGAGGAGCTGGAGCGGGTCACCGAGCAGGTCAACGCCGCCATCCTCGCCGGCATGCCGGTGGAGACGGAGGTGCTGCCCATCGAGGAGGCAAAGAAGAAGGGCGCCGTGGCGCTCTTTGGCGAAAAGTACGGCGACACCGTCCGCGTCGTGGAGATCGGCGGGGACTATTCCGTGGAGTTCTGCGGCGGCACACACCTGGACAACGCCGCCAAGGCCGGCGTGTTCAACATCGTCAGCGAGTTCTCCGTGGCCTCCGGCGTGCGCCGCATCGAGGCCACCACGGGCCTTGCCTCCCTGGAGGCCCTGCGCGAGAGCAAGAAGCAGCTTTCCGAGGCCGCCGCGGTGCTGAAGAGCAAGCCCGAGACCCTGTCCGCCCGGCTGCAGCAGCTGCTGGACGAGGGCCGTGAGATGCGCCGCGAGATCGAAAAGTTCAAGACCAAGGAGGCCGCCGGCGCCGCCGACAGCATCCTGGACAAGGCCGCGCAGATCGGCGGGCTGAAGGTCGCCGCCGTGAAGCTGGACGGCCTGAACGGCGACGCCCTGCGCCAGATGGGCGACACGCTGCGCTCCAAGGCGGGCGACACCGTGGCCGTGCTGGCCGGCGTGGTGGACGGCAAGATCACCTTTGCCGCCTCCTGCGGCAGCGACGCCGTGGCCAAGGGCATCAAGGCCGGCGACATCATCCGCACCGTCACCGCCATCTGCGGCGGCAAGGGCGGCGGCAAGCCCGACAGCGCCATGGGCGGCGGCAGCGACGTAAGCCGCCTGGACGAGGCGCTGGCCGCTGTGGAGAAATTCGTCAACGAGCATATCAAATAAGGAGGCGCCCCATGAAAAACGACTGCCTGTTCTGCGCCATCGTGGACGGGGAAATCCCCAGCACGAAGGTCTTTGAGGATGAACTGTGCTATGCCTTCCGGGACATCAACCCCCAGGCGCCGGCCCACATTCTGGTGGTGCCCAAGGCGCACATCGCCTCCGTGGCGGAGGTGACGGAGGAAAACGCGGCCCTGGCCGGCCACTGCCTGGCCGTCTGCGCCAAGATCGCCGTGCAGGAGGGCCTGACCGGCGGCTACCGCATCGTCAGCAACTGCGGGGACGACGCGGGCCAGACCGTGCACCATCTCCACTTCCACATCCTCGGCGGCGAGCGGCTGAACGACCACATGGCGTAAAAAACGAACCGACTGACAGCGTTTCACGGCGTTTTGCTGTGAAACGCTGTTGTCATTTCGACACATTTCGCATATAATTGTGGGAAATAATGGGGAGGTGGGCAAGGCGTGGAGGCAGTCGCGGAAAAGCGGCAGGGCGAGGGCATGCGCTATCTGGCGCTCTTCGCCGGGGGCTATGCCGCGGCGCTTCTGGCGGCCCACTATCTGCTGCCGGGCACGCTGTTGCTCCCTGCGGCGGCGCTGATGCTGGCGCTGCTGCTGCCGGCTGCGCTGTGGAAGCGGCGGCGGGCAATGGCCTTCCTCCTGCTCATCGCCGCGGCTGCGGGCTTTCTCTGGTACTGGGGCTACACCCGGCTTTTTGTCGCGCCGGCGGAGGCCTTCGTCGGCCAGAAGCGCACCGTCACCGTCTGCGTCACTGACTACCCCAAGGCCTACGATGACTACACCCGCGTCACGGTCCGCAGTGTGGACGCCGCCGTGCCGCACCGGAAAATGCTGGTCTACGACTACGACGGCGGCATGACCGAGCTGCGCCCGGGCGATCTGGTGGACTTGCCGCTGAAGCTCACCAGCGCCGCGGTGCGCTACGGCGAGGAAAGCGACGTCTACTTATCCGACGGCGTGCTGCTGCGGGGCTACCGCAGCGGGGAATACCGCGTGCCGGGGCGCAGCCCGCTGCGCTTTCTCTTTGCGCCCAAGGCCCTGGCGCGTGCCATGGGCACGCAGGCGCTGCAATGCTTTCCGGCGGACGTGGCGCCGCTGATGAAGGCGCTGCTCACCGGGGACAAGCAGGAATACTACGCGGACGCATCCCTCTCCGCCGCCATGCAAAGTGCGGGCTTTTCCCACATCGTGGCGGTCTCCGGGATGCACGTCGGCTTTCTCATCACGGCGCTGGGCCTACTGTGCCGCAGCCGCCGCCGCACCGCCGTCATCGGCATGCCGCTGGTGCTGGCCTTTATGGCCATGGTGGGCTTCACGCCCTCGGTCACGCGGGCTGGCATCATGCAGTGCATGCTCCTGGCCGCGCCGCTGCTGCGGCGGGAGAATGACCCGCCCACCGCCCTGTCCGCCGCCGGGCTGCTGTTGCTGCTCATCAACCCCTATGCCATCGGCGGGGCGGGCTTTCAGCTGAGCTTTGCGGCCATGGCCGGGCTGATCGCTGTAAGCGGGCGGGTGTACAAATGGCTCGCGCCGACCGCGCCGAAAAACGCCCTTCTGCGCCTGATTGCGCACAGCATATGCAGCCTCCTTGCCGCCTCCGCGGGGGCCATGGCTTTCACGACGCCCATCGCGGCATGGCGCTTCGGCTTTGTGCCGCTGTACGGGATCTTCACCAATCTGCTGTGCCTCTGGGCCATGTCGCTGGCCTTTCTGCTGGGCTGGGCCGTGTGCCTGATCGGGCTTCTGCGCCCGGCGTGGGGTGCCGCGGCGGGCTGGGCCGTGGGCTGGCTGCCCCGCTATGTGAGCTTCGTGGTGCGGTGCATCGCCCGGCTGCCCTACGCCGCGCTTTTCATGGGCACGGCGGCGGCCCGGTGGTGGCTTTTGTCCGTCTACGCACTGTTCGGCGCGGCCTACTTTCTGCGCCAGCGGGGCAGACCCTTCCGTCCGCTGCCGCCGCTGCTGGCGTCCCTGGCCGGGCTGGCACTGCTTCTATGGCTGGGCATGCCGCATCTGCCCGGGGCGCTGGAGCTGGCCGCCATCGACGTGGGGCAGGGGCAGAGCTTCGCGGCGCTGACGAAGAACGGCACTGTGCTCATCGACTGCGGCAGCATCGGCACGGCCGAAAATGCCGGGGACGCCGCGGCGGGCTATCTGCGCTCCTACGGCCGGGGCAGGGTGGACCTGCTGATCCTGACCCACTTCCACGCAGACCACGCCAACGGCGTGCGCCGGCTGATGGGGCTGATGGACGTGGGCACGCTGGCCTATCCCGTGGACTGCGAGCAAAACGAATACATGGACGATATTCTGTGTGCCTGCCGGACGCAGAATGTGGAATTGCTGCCCGTCACCGGCGACATGACCGTGGCGGTCGACGGGCTGGAGCTGCGGCTTTTCGCCCCGCTGGGCGAAGGCGACGTGAACGAACAGGGCCTGCTGATCCGGGGCGACTGGGGCGAGTTCGAGTTTCTCGTCACCGGGGACGCCGGCACCGAGGTGGAGCAGAAGCTGATCGAGCGCAACGACCTGGGGGACCTGGAGCTGCTGGTGGTGGGGCACCACGGCAGCCGCTATTCCACCTGTGATGAGCTTCTGGAGGACATCACGCCGGAGGTGGCGTTCATCTCCGTGGGCGCGGGCAACAGCTATGGCCACCCCACGGCGGAGGTGCTGCGGCGGCTTGACGACCACGGCATCACGGTGTACCGCACGGACCTGGACGGGACGGTCTCACTTTCACTGGGAGAATGACGATGGCGAAGAAGGAAAAGAAGGAAAAACTGAATTACAACGCCGAGATCCGGCACCTGCGGGAGCAGGGGCCGGAGCGGCTTTACATGCTCTACGGGCCGGAGGACTACCTGCGGGAGGCCTTTCTGACCGAGCTGCGCAGCGCCTGCGTCCCCACGCAGGACGATTTTTCCTGCCAGCGCTTCAACGGCCCGGGGCTGGACATGGGCGCGCTGGGCGAGGCGGTGGATATGCTGCCCTTTTTCTCCGAGCGGCGCTATGTGGAGGTGCGGGATTACGACATCAACGCCTGCCGCGACGCCGACAGCGCCCGGCTGCGGGACATTCTCGCCGACGTGCCGGACTACTGCACGCTGTGCTTCGTGTTCTCCGCCGCCTACGCCCCGGACGGGCGCACCGCGGCGGTGAAGGCGCTGAAAAAGTGCGCGCACTGCATGGAGTTCAGCGAGCAGGACCAGGCCGCGCTGGGCCGCTGGGTGCAAAACCGCTTCCGCGCGCTGGGCAAGAGCGTCGACCCCCGCGACGCGGAATATCTGATCTTCTTAAGCGGCAGCCGGATGAACGCCCTGATCCCGGAGATCGAGAAGGCGGCGGCCTATGCCGCCGGGGAGCGCGTGACGCGTGCGGACATCGACGCCACGGCCAACCGCCTGCCGGAGGCGGATGTGTTTGAGCTGACCGACTGCATCGCCGGCCGGCGCTTTGACGCCGCGGCAAAGCTCCTGGCCGATCTGCTGGGCGATAAAACGAACCACCCCATCATGCTCAACGCCCTCATCGGCCAGCAGCTGCGGCGCATGTACGCCTGCAAGGCCGGGCAAGCCGCCCGGCGCAGCAGGGCCGACATCATGGAGCTGTGCGGCGTGCGCTACGACTTCATTTACGACAAGCTCACCGCCGCGGCCCGGCCCTTCACCCTGCGGCAGCTTGCGGAGATGGTGAAGCTGTCGGCGGAGTATGATTACCGCATGAAGAGCACCGGCCAGGACCCCAAAGCCCTGCTGCTGGAGCTGTTTGCCCGCATCGCGGCGGAGGCCTGAGCGCTATGGTGCGTGTGAAAGAGGTCATCGTGGTGGAGGGCCGCTACGATCAGAATACCCTGCGCCAGGTGGTGGACGCGGACGTGGTGTGTACCGAGGGCTTCGGCATTTTCCGCGACATAGAGCGGCAGGCGCTGCTGCGCCGCCTGGCGGAGAAGCGGGGGCTCATCGTCCTGACGGACTCCGACGGGGCGGGGGAGGTCATCCGCGGCTTCCTCAGCGGGATCGTGGACCCAAAGTACGTCAAGCACGCCTTCATCCCCGACGTTTTGGGCAAGGAAAAACGAAAAAGCTCCCCCTCCAGAGAGGGGAAGCTGGGCGTTGAAGGGATGAAGCCGGAGGTGATCCTGCGCGCGCTGCGCGCGGCGGGGGCCACGATGGACGAGCGCGCAGCGCCCCCGGCAAACCGGCTGACCCCGGCGGCGCTGTATGCCCTGGGCCTTTCCGGCGGGGCGGACAGCGCAGCGCGGCGGCGCAGGCTGCAAAAGGCCCTGGGGCTGCCGGAGCGCATGAGCAGCAAGCAGCTTCTGACGGCGCTGAACTGCCTGGTGGGGCCGGAGGAGCTGGCGTCAGTCCTGGCAGCGATCGAGTAAAAACGCCAGGCCGAAGGCGCCCAGCAGCAGCATGCCCGCCGGGTTTTCCAGCAGCAGCACCGCCAGATGCTGCCGGTGCAGGCTGCCGCGCGCCGTGAGGAACAGCGCGAGCGACACGCTCAGCACGGCTGCGGCACACAGCAGCAGGTATTTCAGGAATATGTAGGCGCTGCGGGGCATCGTTTCGATGCTCCGCTTCAGCTTTTGCAGTTTCACGGGCACTCACCGCTTACAGTATAGCGCCCGCACGGGCACCGCAGCAAGCGGGAAGTGCTGGAAACGTCAGAAGATGCACGCCGCCGTGAAGGCCACGGTGCCGTCGGGCTTCACGCCCCGCAGGTACTGCACGCCATCGCCCTCACCTTTTTCGTAGCGCAGGCGCGTGCCGGGCAGGACCTCGCTGGCGAAGTCCAGCTGGATCATCTGCATGAAGCGGGGCGCCGTGCTTTCCCAGAAGCGCAGTCCGTCGCAGGCCAGGGACAGATAGGCCCCGCTGGTCATGTGGCCGTTGATGTCGCAGTCGGAATAGCGTACGCTGTCGCCGCCGCAGGGGACAAAGTCCACCGCCGGGCGCAGCCGCCGCAGATTGCGGGAGCGGGCGGTGCGGGAGGGCGTTTTCCACAGCGGCTCCACCTGGGAGATGCGCAGCACATGGCGGGCGGTCTTGTCCACGGGGATGTAGGAGCTGTCGAAGCGCACGACCATCTGGTCGCCGCGGTAGACCTCCACATAGTAGATATAGCGGTTGCCCTCGATCACCCGGGGAAAGGTGCGGTACGTGAGAAAATCGCCGGGGACGAGGGGCGCGAACTGGTAAAAACGGACGTGGGAGGCCATCCAGACCGCGCCGCAGCCGCGCTCCAGCGCCGGGCCGTCGCAGCCGTCGGCCTCCATGTCGATCAGCGTCATGCTCATGCAGTGCTCCACGATCTGCTTCGGCGGCAGATAGCGGAAGCGGTCGCACTCCATGGTCTCCACCATCTTTGTGTATTCGGACATTTTCTTGCCTCGCAATCAGAAATATGGGGGTATTTTATACCAAACTGCCCCGGCGCGCAAGACAATATTTAGATTGCAAAAGAATTTGCTTGCCATATTTTGTGATATGTGGTAATATCTTATGTAAACAACGGCCAGATTGCGCCAAAACGGAGGATTGTGCTATGAAATGCCCCTTTTGCGGATACACCGACAGCAAGGTGATCGACTCCCGCCCGGCAGAGGACGGCACTACCATTCGCCGCCGCAGAGAGTGCCTGGAGTGCCAGAAGCGCTTTACCACCTATGAGGTCATTGAGCGGATGCCCCTGGTCGTCATCAAGCGCGACGGCTCGCGGGAGAGCTTTGACAAGGTGAAAATCATCAACGGCGTCATCCGCGCCTGCGAAAAGCGCCCCGTGACCATGACCCAGATCGAAAACCTGGCCGCCGACATCGAGCTGGAGCTGCGCGGCCGGCTGGAGAGCGAGGTCAAGAGCGAGGTCGTGGGCGAGATGGTCATGGCCCGGCTGAAGGATCTGGACGAGGTGGCCTATGTCCGCTTCGCCTCCGTCTACCGCAGCTTCAAGGACATCAACACCTTCATGGAGGAGCTGACCAAGCTGCTGGGCGACAGAAAATAAGAATACGCAGATATGGTTACACAAAGCAGTGCGCCCCCGTTTTCGGGGGCGCATTACCGTTTGTCCTTTAATGCGAAATAGACCTTCCCGGAGGTGAAGCGGATGAGGGCGTAGACCTGCCGCAGCCGGCAGCGGCGGCGGCGCAGCTCCGCTTTCAGCCAGGCCTCGTCCACCCCGGCGGGGCGCAGGTTCTCCTTTTTCACGGCGCCGTCTTCAATGAGCACGACGGGATAGCCCTCGTCTTCCGGGACAAGGCCGAGCTGCCCGGCGGAGACGGGGCGGTGCTCCGGGTACAAAACCACGTTCAGCGTCCCGTCGGTCTCCAGCACGGCGTAGCGCACGGTGGCAGGGTCGCTGACGTCCTTGCTGCGCAGCTCCTCCGTCAGCTCGTCCACCGTGAAGCGGCAGCGGCGCATCTCTGCCTGGCAGATGACCCCGTCCCGGATGAGGAAGCAGGGCTTGCCGCACAGCCAGCGCCGGGCGGCGATGCTTTTCATCGTGAGGACAGACACCAGCATCTCGCAGAGAAACAGCACCGCCAGCGGCACCAGGCCGAAGCGCAGGGGCAGCTCCGGGGCCTGCAGCGGCACGGCGGCCAGATCCGCCGCCAGGACGGAGACCACCAGCTCGCTCAGCTCCAGCTCGCCGAGCTGGCGCTTGCCCAGAACGCGCATGCACAGCAGAAGCGAGGCGAAGACCACCACGGTCTTGACTGAGATCGAAAGAAGTTCCTTCATGCCCATAGTATGCCCGGAAAGCGGAGGAAAAATAACCTCCGGCTGATGCACGGATCAGCCGGAGGCATTGCCCTGTCAGACGAGATCGCGGTAGCGCTCTTCCTCGGGCAGGGATTCGGGCGGGAAGAACTCCTCCACGGGGAAGCGCACACGGCTGAACATGGTGCAGGGATCGTCGTCGCTGCTGCCGGCGCACTCAGCATCCGGGAGATAGTTTTCCGCGCTGAGCGAAAGCTGGATGTTGCGCTCCAGCCGGATGATGGAGAACTGGCCCAGGGTCACATACAGGCGCTTTCCGGTCCCGGTGAGGTTCAGCTCCTCGCCGATGGCCTCGATGATTTCCTCCGGGATGCTGCGCAGCTCCTGATCGTCGCCCTCGCCGCTTTCGCCGATGCGCATGTTCAGCGCAATGGGGTCCACCGCCTCCACCACGGCCACGGGGCCGCCCGGCTCGGTCGTGATGTCCGTCGCCATGTTGCTGAGGGTGCTGAAGCTCTTCACGCTGCCCTCGCTGCCGTAGAGGATCACCCGCTTGTCAAAGACCGCCAGGCCCCGCACCGGCGTTCCGCCGGGGAAGGTCTCGCCGTTGACGATGTAGAAGTAGGTCACGTCCACGGTGTAGAAGCCCCGGTTGAAGCTGATGGCGTCGGCGTGCACGTCGGCGTAGATCAGCGTGGCGCTCTCCGGCCGGACGCTGAAGGCGGAGTTGATGATGGCCTGGGAGCTGACGGTGGGGTAGACCCGCAGGTCGTCGATGCAGTCCTTGTCTCTGCAGGCGTCCAGGATCTTTTCGGTATGTATGTTGACGCTGTCTGTGGGGCGCGGGCGCTCCACAGGGCCGGGCAACACTTTGTCTGCCATGATTTGAAACCTCCTGTTCGTTGATGCGGGAAGCGCCGCCTCCCGGAAACCATGTTCACTACAGTGTATGCGCAAAAAAACTTTGTGTGTTTTGAAAAAAATCTGTACGCGGCGGAAAAAGCGTTGTATAATACTATATTATTTTGCAGACTGCTTCCGGGGAGGTGGGCGCCGTGGAGGAACGACGCGGGTTTATTCATGAAAAGCTGGACATCAAGCTTCTGATTCTCTTCGTGCTGCGCCGCCTGCCCGCGGAGATCGACGCGGAGCGGCTGGCCGAGCTGGTTTTGATCGACGGCGGCATCAGCTATTTCGATTACAAGGACTGCCTGGCCGAGCTGGTGCAGTCCGCCCAGCTGGAGGAGGGCGAGGACGGCTATCGCGTCACCGCCAAGGGCAACCGCAACGGCGAGATTTTGGAGACCAGCCTGCCTTTTTCCGTGCGGAAAAAGGCCGAGCGCGCCCTGGCCCCGGTGGCGGAGGAGATGCGCCGCAGCGCCATGATCCTGGCCAACCACGAGGTGGACGACAAGGGCGTGATGGTCTACCTCGCCGTCAGCGACGGCGTGGGCAGCATTTTCGATCTGAAGATCCTGGCCGCAGACGAGACGCAGGCCCGCCGGATCGAAAAGAATTTCCGCCGCAGCGCGGAGGCGTACTACAACCGCTTTATCACCGAGCTTTCTGAATGAAGGAGACTGAACGGCATGAAAACCTTTATCCCTGACGGTTACAAGAGCCTTTTGAGCGTCTATGACACGCAGATGGCCATCGGACTGCTGCACCGGCTGTTCGAGGACAACCTCTCCGCCGCACTGAACATCTATCGCGTGTCCGCGCCGCTGTTTGTGGAGGAAAAGTCCGGACTGAACGACAACCTCAACGGCGTGGAGCGCCCGGTGAGCTTTGAGATCAGCTGCACCGGCACGGAGGCGCAGGTGGTGCAGTCGCTGGCAAAGTGGAAGCGCATGGCCCTGCACCGCTACGGCTTTTACCCCGGCAAGGGCATCTATGCCGACATGAACGCCATCCGCCGGGACGAGGACGAGCTGGACAATCTCCACAGCGTCTACGTGGACCAGTGGGACTGGGAAAAGGTCATCACCGAGCATGAGCGCACCATCGACTATCTGAAAAGCACGGTCATCGACATCGTCCGCGCCGTCTGCGACACCCAGGATACCCTGCAGGCGATCTATCCCAAGCTTCTGCAGGTGCCGAAGATCAGCCGCAGCGTGAAGTTCGTCACCGCCCAGGAGCTGGAGGACGCCTACCCCGACGCCAGCCCCAAGGAGCGGGAGGACATCGTCACGAAAGAACACGGCACGGTGTTCATCATGGGCATCGGCGGGGCGCTGCGCTCCGGCAAAAAGCACGACGGCCGCAGCCCCGACTATGACGACTGGAGCATGAACGGCGACATTCTGCTGTGGAACTCGCTTCTGGGCCGGGCCTTTGAGATCAGCTCCATGGGCATCCGCGTGGACCCCGAGACCCTGGACCGCCAGCTCACCGCCGCCGGCTGCGACGAGAGAAGGAACCTCACCTATCACCGTATGCTCCTAAACGGCGAGCTGCCCCTCACCATCGGCGGCGGCATCGGCCAGAGCCGCCTGTCCATGATCCTGCTGGGCAAGGCCCACATCGGCGAAGTGCAGGCCTCCGTCTGGCCGGAGGAGACCCAGCGTCTCTGCGCCGACGCCGGCGTGATGCTGCTGTAATCATGGAATAGGAAAAAGCGACAGGCGCTTTGCCTGCCGCTTTTTTTCGTGACAAAATCCGTGACTGGGCAAGAAACGGATTGCGCCGGGAGGAAAATCAATATATAATAAATAATATCTTCATCGTGAAACGAAATCGTTATGAGCTTTCAAATAAGGAGGAGCCCCATGGAACATGCCGATACGAGACCGCTGCCGATCGAGCCCTATGACAAGGTCTGGGGGGTCGGCGTGTCCGGACTGACGGACGCGCCCTCGCCCTTTCCCCGGGTCAACCGGTTGCTGAAATGGACCCGGGAGCGCGACTCCACCGCCGACGCCCAGCGGGCCGTGATCGTGACGGAGGGATATCAGAACTATGCCCACCTGCCGCAGAACGTCAAGTGGGGGCTGATCCTCCGGGACATTTTTACGAAGGTGGACATCCACATCTGGCCGGAGGAGCTGATCGTGGGCGAGCTGGCGGCGGAGCCCTGCTCGGCCCCCATCTACCCGGAGTTTTCGCTGGACTGGGTGGCACGGGAGTTCCGCGGCAACGTCATGGAGGCCCGCACCAACGACCGCTATGTCATCGACCGGAAGGTGAAGGAGGACATCTACGCCATCGAGCCCTTCTGGGAGCATAAGACCCTGGGCGAGGCGTTTGAAGCGTCGCTGACCAAAGAGGAATGGGACGGGAGCTACCTGGGCAAGGGCATCAACCGCTGCGGGCTGTTTGTCTACGCCGGGGTGGGGCACGTCTGCGCCCACTATGAAAAGCTGTTCCGCCTCGGCTTCGGCGGCATCCGCCGCCAGATCGTGGAGGCCATGGAAGCGCTGGACACCAGCCTGCCCGCGGACGTGACGCGCCGGGAATTTTACCAGGCGGAGCTCTATGCCGTGGAGGGCGCGTCCACCTACATCCGCCGCTACGGCGAGCTTGCGACCCGGATGGCGGCGGAGGAGGCCGACCCCGTCCGCCGCGCTGAGCTGGAGCGCATCGCCTCCAACTGCCTGTGGGTGGCGGAAAATCCGCCCCGCGATTTCTGGGAGGCCATCCAGCTTTACCACATTGCCACCAATATGATCATCATCGAGAGCAACGGCCACTCGGTCACCTACGGCCGCTTCGACGTGCTCTTTACCCCCTTCTACGAAAACGACGTCAAAAACGGCACGCTGACCCGCGAGCAGATGCAGGAGCTGATCGAGCTGTTCTTCATCAAGATGCACCAGCTCCGCAAGATCCGGGACACCTATGCCATCACGTTCTCCTCCGGCACCATCATGGGCGGCACGGCGCTGGACGTGGGCGGCGTGGACGCCGAGGGCAACGACATCACCAGCGACGTGAGCTATATGGTGCTCGATGCCCACGCCCACACCCGCATCCCGAACCCCTGGATGGGCGTGCGGCTGCATGAAGGCAGCCCACGCAAGTTCAAGGTCAAGGTCTTCAACGTCATCCGCATCGGCACGGGCGAGCCGAAGATCTTCAACGACGCGCCGATCATCAAATCCCTGATGGGCTACGGCAAGCCGCTGGAGGAGGCGCGGGGCTATGTCGGCGTCGGCTGCGTGGAGCCCGCCATCCCCGGCAAGACCTACGGCATGCACGACTCCGGCTCGCTGAACCTGACGATGATCCTGCACATGGCCATCAACGGCGGGCGCTGCATCGACGACGGTATGCAGCTTTCCATCGACACCGGCTCGCTGGAGACCTTCACCTCCTTCGACGAGGTGCTGGAATCCTTCGACAAACAGATGAAATACTGGTGCGACAGCATGATCTCCACCATCAACAAGCTGGATTACTGCCACCAGCGCATGAAACCGCTGCCGTATCTCTCCCTGCTGGTGGACGACTGCATCGCCAAGGGGCAGGACGTCAGCTGCGGCGGGGCGAGGTACAACCACTCCGGCCCGCAGGCCGTGGGCATCGGCACCACGGCGGACAGCCTGGCCGCCATCAAGCAGCTGGTGTTCGACGAAAAGCGCGTCAGCGGCAAGGAACTGCTGGACGCGCTGAAGGCCGACTGGGCGGGCTACGCCCCGCTGTACGCCCTTGTCAACAGCGCCCACATGCACCAGTACGGCAACGACGACGACTACGCCGACGATCTGGCCCGCTACGTGGTGGACGAATACTGCCGCTATGTCGGCCACCGGCCCACGCCCCACGGCGGGGAGTATATGCCGGGCGTGTTTACCGTGACGGCCAACGTGCAGCACGGCGCGTCCACCCCCGCGTCCCCGGACGGGCGCAAGGCGGGGGAGCCGCTGTCCGACTGCATGGGCCCGGTGCACACGGCCTGCTGCTCGCACGACCGCTGCGGCCCCACGGCCATCGCCAAGAGCGTGACCAAGATCGACATGACCCAGATCGGCAACGGCATCATCCTGAACTGGAAATTCTCTCCCGGCGCGGTCTCCGGCGAGACGGGGCTGGACAATCTCATTGACCTGATGGACGTCTATTTCGACCGGCAGGGGATGCAGAGCCAGTTTTCCATTGTCGGACGCGAGACCATGGAGGCCGCGCAGAAGCAGCCGGAGCAGTACCAGGACCTGCTGGTGCGCATTGCAGGCTACAGCGCTTATTTTGTGGAGCTGTCCCGCGAGCTGCAGAACGATCTGATCGGAAGGACGGAGCTTTCCTTTGACTGAGTACGGCATCATCGCCAGCATACAGAAATACACGATCCACGACGGGCCCGGCATCCGCACGGAGGTCTTTTTCAAGGGCTGCCCGCTGCGCTGCCTGTGGTGCTCCAACCCCGAGGGGCTGGAGGCAAAGCCGGAGCTGGGCTTTTACCCGGACAAGTGCCTGGGGGAGGCGGAGTGCGGCTGGTGCCGCAGGGCCTGCCCCGCCCCGCCGCCGCCGGGCGTCCATGTCTCGGCGGGCTTTGATACGGACGCCTGCCGGGACTGCCTGAAGTGCGCCGAGGCCTGCCCCGCCGGGGCGATCCGGGTCTGGGGGCAGCGCTATACCGTGCCAGAGCTGATGACGGAGATCCGGAAGGACCGCAGCTTTTATGACAAAAGCGGCGGGGGCGTGACCCTCTCCGGCGGGGAGGTGCTGCTGCAGTGGGAGTTCGCCGCGGCGCTGCTGCGCGCCTGCCGGGAAGAGGGCATCCACACCTGCGTGGAAAGCGCCCTGCACGTCCCCTGGGCGCATGCCGCGGCGGTGTTTCAGTATGCCGACATGATCATCACGGACATCAAGCACATGGATTCCAAGGTGCACAAGGCCCTCACCGGCGCCGGAAATGAGCGGATTCTGGAGAACATCCGGCGCTTAGCGGCGCTGGGGAAGCCCCTGGTCGTCCGCACCCCCGTGGTGCCGGGCTATAACGGGGATGAGGAGTCCATCCGCAGCATCGCATCGTTCCTCCGGGACGAGCTGGGCGGAGCGCTGCTGCAATATCAGCTTTTGCCCTATCGGAAGATGGGCACGGAGAAGTACGCGAGCCTCCGCAGGCCCTATCCGCTGGCGGACTACCGCGTGCCGGAGCGCAGCGAGTGGGAGCCGGCGCTGCGGCGCTATGCCAGCGTGCTGCGGGAGGAGTACGGCCTCCCGGCGGTGGCCGGTTCCGGGGCCAAACTGGAATGAAAAATACAAGCTCCCCCAGACCATGCGGCCTGGGGGAGCTTTCAGTCTGTCAAAGAACTATACTTCAGTGTATCAATCACTGAGCAGCAGGGGAGTCCGAGGGGGCAAGGCCCCATCGGGTTGAATCAATGAGTTTGTCAAAAAGACTTTTTTGACAAACTCAAATCTCCCCCCGGGCCGTGCGGTCCGGGGGGAGATTCTGTGTGGAGCAGGGTACGGGAATCGAACCCGCCTCCTCGGCTTGGGAAGCCGATGTACTACCGATGTACTAACCCTGCATCTCAGATGCAAGACAGAGTATACCACCCCTTTCCGGAAAAAACAAGGGGTGTTTTCACGTCTTTCCGCGCCGGAAGAAAAAAATCTTGTAGAACGCCGCAATATCGTTTATACTAAATCTTTAGTAATTCACAGGAAGCGAGAAGCGATTTATGGATCAGAAAACGAGCCGGGAGATCCAGCGGCGGCGCACGTTCGCCATCATCTCCCACCCGGACGCGGGCAAGACCACCCTGACGGAAAAGCTGCTGCTTTACGGCGGGGCGATCCAGTCCGCCGGCAGCGTCAAGGGCAAGCAGGGGGACAAGCACGCGGTTTCCGACTGGATGGAGCTGGAGAAGCAGCGCGGCATTTCCGTCACCAGCAGCGTGCTGCAGTTTGAATACGAGGGCTACTGCATCAACATTCTGGACACCCCCGGCCATCAGGATTTCTCCGAGGACACCTACCGCACGCTGATGGCGGCGGACAGCGCCGTGATGGTGATCGACGCGGCCAAGGGCATCGAGCCCCAGACCCGCAAGCTGTTCCGGGTCTGCGCCATGCGGGGCATCCCGATCTTTACCTTTATCAACAAGATGGACCACGAATCCCGCGACCCCTTCGAGCTCATCGACGAGCTGGAGACGGAGTTCGGCATCGCCACCTATCCCATGAACTGGCCCATCAGCTGCGGCGCGACCTTCAAGGGCATCTATGACCGGGAAAGCCGCAGCGTGCTGACCTATACCAACTACCACGGCGGCGCCAAGCGGCTGGAGAGCATCGTGTGCCCCATTGACGACGCGCAGACGCTGGACAAGCTGGTGACGCCCCGGCTGGCCGCGGAGCTGAAGGAGCAGATCGAGCTGGTGGAGGGCGCGGGCGCGGACTTTGATCTGGACGCCGTGCACCACGGCAAGCTCAGCCCGGTGTTCTTCGGCTCGGCCCTGCACAACTTCGGCGTGGAGCAGTTTCTGGAGAGCTTTCTGCGGCTGACCACCGCGCCGCTGTCGCGCCGCAACGCCGAGGGCGGCAGCGTGGACCCGCTGGATGACCACTTCTCCGCCTTTGTCTTCAAGATCCAGGCAAACATGAACAAGGCCCACCGGGACCGCATTTCGTTTTTGCGCATCTGCTCCGGGCGCTTTGAGCGCGGGAAGGAGTACTTCCACCTCCAGTCCGGCAAAACCATGCGCCTGGCCCAGCCCCAGCAGATGATGGCCCAGGAGCGGGACATCATCGACGAGGCCTACGCCGGGGACATCATCGGCGTGTTCGACCCCGGCACCTTCTCCATCGGGGACACCATCTGCGAGCCGGGACAGGCCGTCCGCTTCGCCGGCATCCCCACCTTCGCGCCGGAGCATTTCGCCGTCATCGAGCAGATCGACTCCATGAAGCGCAAGCAGTTCGCCAAGGGCATGACCGAGATCGCCCAGGAGGGCGCCATCCAGATCTTCTTCTACCCGAACAGCGGCATGGAGCAGGTGGTCGTGGGCGTGGTGGGCGTGCTGCAGTTTGACGTGCTGCAGTTCCGCATGAAAAGCGAGTACGGCGTGGAGTATATCCGCCGGGACATGCCCCACGAGCTGATCCGCCGGGTGCAGAACCCGGACTTTGACGCCGCGAACTTCAACTTCACCGGCGACACCCGCTGGGTCAAGGACGTGCGCGGCCGCGACCTGCTGATTTTCAACGGGGCCTGGACCATCCGCTGGGCACAGGAGAAAAACCCCGACCTCATTTTGACCGAATTCCACCAGGACATCGAACAGGGATAAAGAAGGCAAAAACCATGGAAAAAACCTATAAAATCTTAGTCATCAACCCCGGCTCCACCTCCACGAAGCTGTCGCTGTACGAAAATGGACGCGACGTGATCACGGAGGACATTTTCCACGACGCGCCGGTGCTTCTGCGCTACCCCACCATCAACGACCAGCTGCCCTTCCGCATGGAGGTTCTGCATGACTTTCTGGACCGCCATGGGCTGAAGCTTTCGGAGATGGACGCCGTGGTGGGCCGCGGCGGCTGCTGCTATCCGGTGGAGGGCGGCGTTTACCTCGTCAGCGAGCAGCTGGTGCGCGACTGCCACGACTGCGTGGGCGGGATCTACCACTCCTCCATGCTGGGCGTCCAGATGGCCTGGGAGCTGAAAAAGGAGCACGACTGCCTGACGCTGATGCTGGACCCCACCGTGCTGGACGAGCTGGACGACCTGGCCCGCATCACCGGCGTGAAGGGCATCTATCGCTGCGCGGGCACCCATGCGCTGAATCTGAAGGCCACGGCGCGCAAGCACGCCGCGGCCATCGGCAAGCGCTATGAGGACTGCCGCTTCATCGTCTGCCACATCGACGGCGGCATTTCCGTGACGGCGCACCGCTATGGCCGCCAGGTGGACGCCAACAACGCCAGCGGGGGAGAGGGGCCGTTCAGCCCCACCCGCATGGGCTCCATGGCGGTGACGGACATCATCAACAAGCTCTGGGACAAATCCGCGGACGAGATGCACAAGCTGTGCAGCCACGCCGGCGGCCTGACCAGCCACTTCGGCACCTCGGACTCCGACGTCATCCACGCCATGGTGGACGACGGGGACCCCCGGGCCACGCGGGTGTGGAACGCCATGCTGTATCAGACGGCAAAGTACATCGGCGAGATGGCCGTGGTGCTGGAGGGTCAGGTGGACGCCATCGTGCTGACCGGCGGCCTGCTGCGCTTTGACGACGTGGCGGAGACCATCCGCCGCCGCTGCGGCTGGATCGCCCCCATCGCCACCTATCCCGGCGAGAACGAGCAGGAGGCCATGGCCCTGGGCGCGCTGCGCGTGCTGCGCGGCGAGGAGCAGGCCCGGACCTATACCGGCCGCCCGGTCTGGGAGGGCTTTCCCGACGAGCGGGAGTAAGCTGAAAACTATCGCAGAGGAGCGTTCCGCTTGACCGTTTCGCTGAAAAAGAGAAAAAGCGAGCAGACGCGGCAGGAGATCCCGGTGCTGCAGGCCGACCCCGCCCGGGGGCTGACGGCAGCGCAGGCGGAGGAGCGGCGGCAGCTCGGCTATGCCAACACGCCGGTCCAGTCCCCCGGAAAAAGCGTGGGGCAGATCATCCTCAGCAACGTCTTTACCTATTTCAATCTGATCTTCTTCCTGCTGGCCGCCTGCGTCATCGCGGTGAAAAGCTGGAACAACCTGATGTTCATGGGCGTGGTGCTGACCAATATGGTCATCGGCATCGTCCAGGAGCTGCGCAGCAAGCGCACGCTTGACCGGCTCAATCTGCTCAACGCCCCCCGCGGCGTCGCCGTGCGGGACGGGCGGGAGCTGACGATCGACACCGCCGACATGGTGCGGGACGACATCGTGATCCTGAAAAGCGGCGACCAGGTGTTTGCCGACGCCGACGTGGTGGAAGGGACCTGCCAGGTGAACGAAAGCCTCATCACCGGCGAGGCGGACGAAATCCAGAAGCGGCCCGGCGATGCGCTGCTCTCCGGCAGCTTTCTGGTCTCCGGCTCCTGCCGCGCCCGGCTGACCGCCGTGGGCGCGGATTCCTACGCCAGCAAGCTGACGCTGGAGGCCCGGCGCCGCGGCAAGCCAAAGCTGAGCGAAATGATGCGCTCGCTGAACAACCTGGTGAAGTGGATCGGCATCCTCATCATCCCCCTGGGGGCGGTGATGGCCGTCAAGGAGATCCACTGGCTTGGCCGCAGCCTGGCCGAGGGCGTCGTCAGCACCGTCGCGGCGCTGATCGGCATGATCCCTGAGGGACTTTATCTGCTGACCACGCTGGCCCTGGTGGCCAGCATCCTGCGCCTGGCGCAGAAAAAGACATTGGTGCACGAGATGAACTGCATCGAG
>SVKR01000064.1 GCA_015068365.1 Oscillospiraceae bacterium | reverse complement strand
TCATGTTTGTCCAGTAATTCTAACACTCGATACACAATATCCTGGAAAACATTTTGGAATCGAGGTTTTTTTATGTTTCCGAACTCCGTTCCTCTCCACTCTTTTGCGAATTGAGCTTCATCGGTGATATCCAGTTCGATTTTTCCAATTCGATTAAACCCCGTATTGATTAGCTTAATACGACCCCACGTGAGGTTTACGACTTCGCCCACTCTTAAGCCCGCATAAGCGCAAAGCGCAACAGCAAGCGCTATCATGGGGTCGTATATCTCACATACATATAGCAAAAGAGGGAGATAGTCCCGCGGGAAATACCGATTCTTTTTTTTAGTCTTTTTTGGGGGTTTTACGCCCAAAGATGAGTATTTCTGTTCATCGTTGTTCGTCCAGTTTTTTGGGAGAAAGCCAGTTTTTGATAAAAGATCTGTGAGAGAATATTGAAATGTCAACTTGTCATTGTTTTGATTACAGCAGTAATAGACACTCAGAAAATTAAAGACATCCGACTTAATCCGAGACCAAGTATCCGGATCGACATCCTTGCAGCTTTCGAGGAATGAATGTAGAATTATTCTGTTGACTGAACTAAGATCTAAAATCGGGGTTTCATGAAGAAGATAATTAAGAAAACGAGTGATATTGATTGCTCGGCGTCGAATGGTAGTCCTTTCTTTTGGGCGTTCTTCATCTAAATACAAGTACCAAGTCTCTAAACAAGGGCAGCAGATTAATGCATCCGTATCGGTGTCATAAAGAGCAATGCAAGGGACGATGATTTCATCTCCATCTTGAAATTGAACTTTATTCAACGAAAACCTAAATTCAAGTGCGCGTCGTACACTCCAAATATCGTTAATATCAATTACGTCATTTGTATTGTCCATAATTATCTCACCTATTGCTACTATTAAGTATGTTATACCACAAACATCTCATATATGCAACATGTGGAATGAAAAAAATTTTTGTTGCATCGCAACGCGCTGTATGGTATCATTTGCATGAGGTGTTGACAGATGGATTCTAGTCTAGGCATGCATATTCGCGCAGAACGCAGAAAGCAGAAACTAACCTTACGAGACCTGTCAAATATTACGGGAATTGACTACTCACTGATTTCAAAATATGAAAATGGCGTTGTCACGCCGCCGCCAGAAAAAATCCGGCTTATTGCTTCCGCCCTCAATCTGACAGAGGACGCACTTCTTTCTTTCGGGCAAGCTTTAGATTTGGAAAACTCTATGCGCAGAGGAACTGAGTATACTATGCTTGAGGATGATCAGATTGTCGTCTCAGATTCACTCGCCAACAAACTGGTTTTAAAAGCGGCAAATGGTCAGTGTGAGTTATGTGGGCAGATTTTTCCGAACGGTGAAGCATTCCTTGAAGCGCACCATGTAATATGGCTCAGGAACGGTGGAACGCCAACAATCGATAACACAGTTGCGCTTTGTCCTAATTGTCATAAGCGTATTCACCTATATAGAGATCCTGCTGATATCGAAAAACTGATTAAAGCAGCCAAAAAACATAAATGAAAAAAGCCATTTGCAATGTCATTTGGCCAAGACATATTAATCAGTATTAATAGGCAAATCACTTTCTCCCCCTAAAAAAAGCGGCTGGGTTCTCTATAGAACCAGCCGCTATTATTTCACATACAATTGTTGTCTATACGTCATCATCCAGCAACTTAACTGCTTTTCAAAGAAGGATACAGGGTAGGTTTTGCTTGAATTATCTGCCTATTTTGGCTGGAGCTCAAACTGGTGACATTCGTACATCCATTCCATAGCACCAATGCAAATGCCTTCATACTCACCATGTCTTTGCAGTGCTTGATTCAATTCACTCATTTCTATGCGTCTCACTCGGTTTTTCAAGTATTACAATTGACCACCGAAATGCCGTTATGATCGCAGTAATAGACTTTATCTGACAGGAATCCATCAAACAACTTGGAATCATGAACAACGGCGTGTGTGAGCATATATGAAAAGTCATCAGGGCGATGGATTCTGATGTAAGATGTGCCAAGGAAGATAGCGATAAACGGTCCTGCCATGACTTTCATCATTTCAGTCATTACGCCTGGGTAGAACAAAGAAGCAGCGCCATTGAAGTCTACCTGAGCTGATAAAAGGATTTCTTTTGAATCGTAAGATCCTCGCCTATCGAAAAGCATTTCTTTACAGCCGGTACGAAGGTCAGTGATGTAGGGAGGGAATAGCGTCGCGGAGTTTTCCAACGCATTGTGGAAGAGGGTATTACGATCGTCCTCCAAATGCCAGCGCCGCAAATCATCATAAGTGATTTTGCTCGTTAACAGAATAGTGTCATTACATATGATGAACCTATATAACGCCAAAGCGAAATCTCCGACAGATTTATAAACGCTATCAGAGAGGAGGCCCTTATACTTTTCGCGATTCAAAGGCTTGACAATCAACTGATTCTTAACTGATGAAGAGTTGATTTCAAACCAATGCCTTGTTCGTCCAGCGATGATCTGCTCGTCGATATCACTCACTTCTGCCGTACCTCCAAAAGGGAATATCGCAAATGAGAAGTAGATAAATTATCTACTTCTCATTTTATCAAATCTGTAGTGTTTGTCAAGAACTAGTAGATAAATTTTCTACCCTCCCCATCTAAGAGAAAACTATTTCAACAAGTTTTTCTTGTGAATAGTGGAATGTAATGTTATTATCTTTTATATATTCAAGTGATAGAAGGTGATAGCATTGTCAGTTGTAGGAGATCGCGTTAAAGAACGGCGTGCGGCCTTGAATATCACGATGCAAGAATTGGCGGAAAAGACAGGATACACGACTTCAGCACGGAAAACCGCTATTTATAATATTGAAGCTGATAAAGCAAGCATCCCGCTTGCCCGCTTACCTTC
The DNA here is from genome assembly GCA_015068365.1 of Oscillospiraceae bacterium. Lineage (GTDB taxonomy): Bacteria > Bacillota > Clostridia > Oscillospirales > Oscillospiraceae > SVKR01. Next base: position 40,157 of record SVKR01000064.1, on the reverse strand, counting down.
CTTTTCTCAGGCGCTTCATACCAACATCTATTACTTGCTTGGTATGAATGATGACCCAGATATTACTGATTCGGAAATACTCAGTATTATCGCTGATCGGTGTATGATTGAAACCTAAGAATAGCACTCGTCTATGACGGAATAGCAAAGGGTGGCCTCTATACGGCAGAGGCCACCCTTTGCTGTTGACATCGTAAGAAAACCTGATATAATAGAAGTAGATAAATTATCTACTTCTTAATGGGCCGACACCGAAGCGCGTTTAAATAGAACAGATGTGTATAACCTGCTTCGTTGAGCTGCGAGTAATCAATCGCAGATTAAGCAAACGAGAACAATGAAAACGAGGAAACCGTTTTCAGAGTTGAATTGCGTATTCTGTGATGATATACTAATCATAGAAAACAAAAACGGCAGTGCAGAAGAGCTGCAACTCTTCTGCACCTGCGCAGGTGCAGACACCACCTACACAACGGGAATCCCCGCGCCGCAGGGACAGTATAACGCTGCCCATGCGTTTCCGCAAGGGGAAATTGTCCGCTTTTCCTCAAAGCGTCGTGTAGGAATTTTTGACCTGCATGACGCTTTTGCTTTCAATCGATAGAAAGGAGTGCCATCGAATGAAAGTTACATAGAGGAAGAAAACTAAAAAAACTGTTGAGAAACACTTATCTATGAATTAGGAGGAAAAAATAATGGCATTGAAATATGCAGATTTTTGTACGTGTTGTGGGAAGCGTAGGACGAAGCATCCGAGCAAGAAGTGTGCGGTGTGCCGGCGCAAGGAGGATGCTCTCGCCGCGAAGGCAGATAAACATAGGACTATCTGTAAACAATGTGGGCGCAGGATGGCAAACAGCCAGGTTGGTATCTGTTCCGTATGCAAACAGGGAAATGAACGTGGAAATACGGATTATGAACAGAGGCTCAGAAAAGCGATCCAGCGGCAGAAGGATGTTCAGTTTGTGCTTGAGCGTAGACTTGAGGGGAACTCCTTTAATGTGATTGCAGAAATGACAGGAATCCCGGTGTCCCATGTCTATCGAAACTACGCGGACGCAATGGGTTTCAGAGCAAATAGAGCATTCCGTGATTACGTTGATAACGCTGTTATCCAGCCGGAGGAGCGGCGCGAAGACATGTAATAGTATTCCATCAGAGACCATCCCAAGATTTGTGTAAACCTCCGAAGTGGTGTAGAATAGGAGCACCAGATCGGAGGTTTACTCATGAGCAGCAGAAAGAACCGCAGTCCGGAAGAGCCCCAAAAGGCCGAGCCGAAGTATCACTGTAGGTCGGTTTTTCAAGCTTGGTGTTTTGACTTATAAAAGCGACCGGCAACCAAAGCTGCCGGTCAGAGAAAACATAGTTCTTCTGTCCTTTTGAGGGGCTGCAGCGATCGATCTCACTGCAGCCCCTTGTCTGTTTGCAAATGCTCCGTTTACACGACGATGAGCTTCACCATGCGCTCTAAGAGCGTGGCGACCTCGGCACGAGTGGCCTTGCCTCCCGGGTTCAGGCTGCCGTCAGCGTTGCCCTGGAACAGGCCGACGCTGACTGCCCATTGCATAGCGTCCGACGCCCAGGAAGCAGTCTTGGCGCCGTCGCTGAAGCCGTTCAGCGGTGTCCGCGCGCTGGCATCCAGCCCAAGATAATTCGCATAGCGGAAGAGCATCACCGCGATCTGCTCTCTCGTAACAGGGGCATCCGGTTCAAAGCCGCTGCCCGTACCGGTAACGATGCCCGCACCGCTGGCCCAGGTCACCGCGTCGGTATACCAGGTGTTGTCCGGCACATCGGCAAAGGGGTTCTCTCCGGTCGCCTCAGCGCCCTCCAGACGATAGAGCACGGTTGCCAGCATGGCCCGGTTCATCGGGAGATCGGGCTCAAAGCCCTTATCTGTTCCCTGGAACAGGCCGTGGCTGGAAACGAAGTCCACAGCGCCCTTGTACCAGGCGTTTGCGGCCACGTCCCCGAAGCTCTTTGCTCTATCGACAAGCTTCACCGTCGACCCTGCGGGAATCTCCGCGTAGATCGTACCGCCGCTTACGACAGATTTCTTCACGATCTCCTCCGTGCCGTCGGGCTTCACGATGACCAGCACCTGACCGTTGCCCGCGGCGGGCATCTGGATCTTTATGTTCTCATTCAGGGCGGCGCCGCCCACGCTTACGTCCACGGTGACATTTCCGCCGCTTTGCTTCTTCACCGTCACAACGGCGTTTTTCCCCTCCTGCGCGGCAGTGCGCAGCGCGCCGGCAGGCAGCTTCACCACCACGTCGGAAACCGTGACGAACATACTGTCGCCATCCGCCGCTTTGATCTCATCCGCCGTGACGATAACGCTCTGCTCCTCGGAGGTGGAGGGCTTTTCTTCTGTCCATGCCCCGTCGGAAACAGTGACCTTCACTGTCGTGCTGGTGCCGAAAGGCAGCACCGTGGCGGTCAGGGAGGTCGTGCCGGTGCCGACGGCAACCAGCTTGTCGTTCATGACCATAGCTACAGACGGGTCTGCCGAAGTGTAAACCACGCTGCTGTTCTCGTCCCGGAAGGCGCTCAGGTCATAGCTTACGCTCAGCGCAGAGCTCTGACCCACCGACATTCGCTTATCGCTGCCGTCGCCCAGCTTCAGCCCCATGGGCTCATCCAGGCTGACAAAGAACTGATCTGTCTCGTCCAGTTCCTTGTGCTCCGGCGAGAACACGCGGAGGGTCACGGCGTCGTAGCCGCAGTAGTCGAAGACCGAGGCCGGAATGTTCAGCGTCAGAGTCTTGGTCATCGTCGCGCCAGGGGCAAGGCCGGAGAGATCGACGGTGGCGAGGGTCTGGTCGCTCACGCCGTAGACCTCTTTTGCGTTGCCATAGAGGCATTCCAGATGGAGCCAGGCTTCGGTGCCCTGCTCAGCGGTGATGTTGCCGCTGTTCGTGACGGCGATCTCCGCCTCAAAGCTGTCACCCTTCTGGGTGATGCTCTGGATCTCACCACTCAGCTCCGCTGCGAGGCTGAGGGGGGAATGCGCTGTTTTGACGGGGCTGAAGTAACCGCCCTTGGGATTGAGCTCAGAGACTTCGCACTCGAGGCCGATGCCCTCCAGATTGGCGGGCAGCGTCCAGTCAAAGGTGCACTTGCGGGCGGTGTTGACGACGATCTTATCGCCGCTGGTGATGGTTTTAAGCTGTCTGATGCGCTGTCCGTTTCTCGTCTCATAAACCTTCACCTCGCAGCCCTGGGCGGTGGTCAGGCCGGTGTTTTCCACCATCGCCGTCACGCTGACGGTATTGCCGGGCATCGGGGTCTCATCCGAGACGAGCAGCTCCGTGACCTCCAGGCTGCCCACGGGGATGCAGCGGGTCATCATCAGGTCGGTCTGGGTGTACTCATAGCAGTCGCCCTCGTAATAGGTGTTGCCGCTGGCGTCCTCGCGGGCGGCCAGGTGCTCGCTGATCCAGTCCTCATCCTCCCCGTGCCAGATCATGTCGAACTGGCTGTGCATCAGGTACAGGTCGCCTTTGCTGTCGATGGCGGCGGCGACGCCGTCATGGAACTTGTTGTCCCTAGTCAGGCGGTAGGGCTTCGACCAGCTCGCCGTCGCCTGGTCGCCGGTCTGGCGGTCCTCCTCGTGGATGAAGGCGGCGGCGTAGATCTCCTTGCAGGTCTCGGTGCGGGTCTCGCCGGTGCGAAGGCCGGGCATCTCGACCTCATAGGTCTCGCCGGAGGTCCAGATGACGTAGAGGTCGTCGTAGATCTCCCCATTGACCGTCGTTTGGTTGCTGAGGACGGTGTAGCCGGTCAGGCCCTCCACGCCGTCGTCGCCCGTCAGCGAGGTCATGTCGACGGTGCCGATGGGCAGCGTGTAACCCTCGGCGAAGCTGCCGTCGGGCAGGACGGCGGGCGAGGAGACCTTGCCTTCATCGTCATAGTAGACCTTGCTCTTGAGCATGGCCGAGACGTCCACGTACTTCAGCGCCTTGCTGTCCTCCAGCCAGAAGAGATAGGTGTCTCCGCCGGAGCGTGTCAGCGTGGGCATGGACTGGGAAACGTTGTCATTTGTCAGGCGAATCGGGACATAGGTACTGTGACTGCGGAAGTCATAGAACTGGATGTATAACTCCTTGTCGTTGCTGGAGCTCAAGTCATTGTTCTTGTCCACTGTGTAGGCATAGACCGCGAGGCCATTGTAGCCCCTGCTCACAGCCATTTCACTGATGGCGGGATCGCTCGAGCCGTCGATACTGATTTTGACAAAGCGCTGCCCGCCCCATGTTTGCAGGAAAGCGTTCATCTTTTCCTGGTCGGTAATACTGCTCTCGTTGGGGTAGAGATAATCCGTCACCCAGCCGACCGCATGCGGGTCTCCTTCTTCCTGCGTTCCGTTATAGAGCATATAGGCGTTGACGGAGTAGACCTTCGCGCCGCCGACGGTGTAATCCAGCACCTTCTGCGTGATGGAATCGGGATGGTAATCGGTGTCCGGCATGGTCTTGGTATAGAGCACCATCACGTCCTTGCTCTCGCTGTCATAGACGGCTCTGGGCATGGAGTCATAAACCGTATCGTTCGTGAGCTGATAGACGTCGTTGGCGTTGATGCTTCCGGTTGCCGTTTTCAGCGAGGACTTGGGGACACGGACGGTAAAGACATCCAGCATATCCATATGGTTCGTGGGGTCGTCCTCGCTTGTGATGACCTTGTCCGGCGCGGTGGAGACCCAGGTGAGAATCACGTCGTCCTCCGCATCGCAGAGGTCGGGCATATAGTCGCCGGTTCCGTCCGGCTGCACGGTTGTGGGCTTGACCAGCCAGCCGGTCTCTGTGTTGTAGACAGCATACTTCAGGACGCTGGCCTGCGTTTTGCTTCGTGCGGAGTCGTCGCCCAGATACACCAGCATCATATTGTTATCGCCGATGTCCAGCAGCCGGGCGCTGGACTGCTCACGGGAATCCTCTACCAGCGTCGAGGGCGTTACCGGAGAGAATGCCGCCATCAGCTCTGCGTCTTCCCCGGCCACCCATTTGGATTCCACGTGGGGCTGGATGGACCAGGTGGGTGTTTCGGCCTCTTCATCATCCATAAGCTTGATGGCTGTGCCCAGGAGGCCGCCGATCTCCGCGGAGAAGCTTGTGATGTATTCAAGGTGGTTGATGACGCCCTTGTTGAAGGCGTACTCTCTCAGCTCATCCGCCTCCGACTGCGGGTTCTCAAAGCGCTCGATCTTCGCCAGGATCTGGTCGCAAAGCGCCGTGCAGCGCCGGATGACCGCCGGGTCGCCCGTGCCCTTGTCCAGCATTTCATTGACGCCGCCCTGGACGTAGCTTACCACGCGGTTGGCGATGCGCATCTGGTTGAACAGCCAGAGATAGCCCCGGTAAGAGAGCGGGTAAGAGAAGGTCGCCAGCGGGATGTTCATGAACACCGCGTCCAGATAACCGGACATCACGATGCTGGAGCCGTAGCTGAAGGGGCGGTTCTTGAAATAGGAGTTGTTGGGGAACCACTGCTGGAAGATGGGGCTGTAGCACATCTCGATCTTCAATCCAAGGTTGCCGCGCAGACCCAGGGCGTGGTCAAAGCCGAGGCCCAGGACGCCCTTGCCGGTCACGGAGCCGGTGAGCTGGTACTGGAAGCCGAAGTCGAGACCGTCCAGGCTCTTATCCTCCTTGAAGTTCTCAAGGACGAGGTTCGGGTTCTTGCTGGCGCCCAGGAAGAGCATGATCGAGGCGTCCACCTCGACGCCCGCGTACATGGGGATGGGGCTTGGGAGCGGCGCGGTGGTGGACAGGTTGCCCACAAAGCCGGCAACGCCGCCGCCGCCCAGATACACGCACTGGTGCCGCGTCTCGGAGTGGCCAGAGCCGTCGGTGGTGGTGATGTTCAGATAGCCGAAGTCGATATAGAAGCCGATGGCAAAGCTGATGGAGAACATCGCCGGCCCGAAGGTGCCGTTGGCGTAGCGCTTCATGCCGGCGCCCCTCCAGTTTCCGTTAGATGAATTGGAGGAGGTGGAGAAGAATCTGGAGGCCGCGCCGGTGTCCTGCCAGGGGTTGGACATATTCTGGTCCCACAGCGAATTGCCCATGGTGAAGGTCAGGGCGAAGACGAAGCGGGTCCCGCCGTAAGGCAGGCTGCCGAACTTCATGGCGATGCCAACGCGGAGCTGGCCTTCCGGGAGCACGTCAGAGATGCCCTGGAGATTCGCGTCGTCGCTGTCCAGCTCGGCAAGGGCGAACATCTGGTCGGCAAGGGCGCGGGCGCGGGCGTTGCCGCCCACCACCGCCGTAACGTTCAGGATAAAGTTCAGCTCGCCGATGAAGGGGAACTCGCCGTAAGTGGTGCGGGTGCTGCTGCCATTAAGCTGCGCCTCGCCAACGGGCGTGTCGCAGAGCTCCGGGTCTCCGCCGCCCTGCTCGATGATGCCGCCGGGGCCGAACATGCTCGTGGCATCCACCGGCATGTTATAGTCGAAGGTTGTGGGGACGTAGTCGGAATCCGTAATGACGGAATAGCCGGTGGAGACCGGGTTGTAAACCATGTCGGGCGCGATCCCGCCCTCGGCGTCGTAGGCGGCCGCAACCTGCTTGTCCGTGGTAAGCTGCGCGTACAGCACGTCGCCGTAGGAATACAGATCCGGACTGTCGGGCTTGAATTCCTTCAGATCCACGCGCCAGGTGTCCGTTTCCGCGTCATACTTTGCCTCAAACTCCCCGTGGAGCTCGTTGGTCAGCGGGTTTAAGAAGAAGAAGGTCACGCCCAGGATCTTCTCCTGCCGCGTCTCGCCGTCCAGCATATAGCCCTCGCCGGGGCTGACGCGGGCTGCCAGGACCGTTTTCTGGCCGTTCATCTCCAGGATCTTGACGTCCGACATATAGTGCTGGTCCTGGATGGCATAAACGTCCGTGATGTGGGCGCCCAGCGTGGAGAAGGAGGGGATCTCCACCACGCCGATGTTCAGCGTATCCTGCGCCGTCGCACGGGCGGGGGCGGGTGCGCGCATCTCGCAGATGGTCATCCCGCCATTGTAGCTGACGGCGTAGCGTACCGTGGTGTTGGCCGCGACCCGGGCGGCGGGGAGCGTAAAGGCTCCTTTGCCGTCGGTCACGGCGGAGCCGGAACCGTAATAGACCAGGGCGTTTTTCGCGGGGCTGAGCCTGCCGCCGGGGCGTCCGGTGGCAAGGTTGATCTCCTGCGCCTGCACCGTGCCGGAGACCGCGCAGGAGACCACGGCATTGGCGTTGGTGCTGACGGACAGTTTGACCACATTCTCTTCCCGGTCCGTGCCCACACGGAAGGGGAACAAGGCGCCGGAATACTGGGTGCTGCTGCGCGTGTCGCGCCAGATCGGGACGTAATCGCCGTACTGCTCTCTCAGCGCCGCGGCCATCAGCATCACGTGATTGACCGTGGCGTCGTCCGCCACGATAAAGCTATAGACGTCTGTCTCAGGGTTATATGCCGGATCGCGGTCCAGGGCGAGGATGCCGCTGTCGGCGTTGAAATATTGCAGATCCCTGCGCTGTACCTGCACGGTGACCGCGTTGCCCGAGGTGTCGAACACCGGCCAGATGTTGATGAAGGGCTGGTCGATCCGAAAGACCTTGCTCCGCTCCGCGTTGAGGTAGGGGGAGTTGTTGGACTGGTCCAGACGGAGCCCCGTTTTGCTCTCAGCCTTGTAATAGCCGACGCCGGAGCCGCGGGCGCCCGCGGCCTGGCCACGCTCGTTGAGCTCGGTCTTGAGGGTGATGCGCTCGCCCAGGTAGTAGTCGTACTCACCGCTCTTGAAGCCTTCAAAGCCGCCGTAAGTGCCCTCGCCGATCACGACCTTGGCGGGGATCTTCTCAAAGACAGGCTTGATCTTGATGGTGCCCTTTACGGAACCGATGCCCCTGCCGAGGTTGTCCTTCCATTCGATGTAGCCGTTGCGTGTGGCCAGCGCGTTGATCATGCTCTGCGTCACCGTCACGTTCATGGTGCGGGTGCCGGGGACGGCGTTGGCGATGCGGTAGGTAGAGCCGTCGGAAGCGACGGCGTCAATCCCCACAAAGCGGCAGAATTCGCTGCTGTTCTGCGCCGTCAGGGCGAAGGAATCGCCGCCGCGCACGGTGACGGAGGCGTCGGTCAGGGAGCTGTTGATGTAAACGCCGTTCATCTGGCTCTCATCGTCCGCCGGGACGCCCCGCAGATTCAGCGGGTCGGCGGGCTGGACCTCGAAGGTGAACTCCCGCTTGATGGGCTGGAGGTAATGGACCGTCACGGTCGAGGGAGAGTATAGCCAGTCAAAGTCACCCAATGCCTTAATGCGGGCGGTATAAACGCCGTAATACCACGGGTTCTTCGCTTCTCCGAAGTAGTGCTCGACCGTTTCGTAACTGAAGCTGTTTCCGATAAGAACGCCCTGAAACGTGTTGTTATCGATCTCTTTGATCGTCTTCTGCGTATAATCCCTGCCATCGCCATCCGCGGTTCTGGAGATGACCTTAAGGATTCCGCAGAAGTTTCTCGGAACGTCAGCAGACCAGGTGAGCTGAATGCCGTCATAGAAATAGGTCTCACGGCCCCAGTCGTTGTTGAACCAAAGGCCAACGCTCTCATACTTGTCGGTGGCGCTGAAGACGCCGCCGCTGTCGGTGATCGTTGCGCCGCCAAAACTCTCGATGCTCGTAAAGGCGTCGCCCAGATAGTCGTCGGACACCATGAGCTCCGCCTCCTGCTCCGCCGCGGGGATCACCACGCGGGCGGTGCCGAGACCGGCGGTGCACTCGCTGACCGGCGTCAGCGTCACGTAGAAGTCCTTCTCCTCCGCGCTCTGGCCTACGGGGATCTCCAGCGTGCGGCTTTCCAGACCCATCGGGAAGTACAGCTTCGCGCCCACGCCGGAATAGTCCGCGCCCTGCAGGGCGCTGCCGTCGTAGGTGGAGACCATCACGGTGACGATCTCATTGATCGCGCCGGTGCGGTTGACGGTCAGGACGACCTTGCCGTCGGCGGCGGTGTACTCCGCCTGGGAAAAGCTCACCGTGACCTGCTCCGGCACGTCCTCGTCCGTGACTGTGACATAGCTGGTGAAGAAGTCCTCATGCAGCAGGAAGCCGCCGTCGGGCGCTTCCAGCGTGAGCAGCAGGCTGCTGTCGCCGTCCGCCTTCTCCGAATAGAGAGGCGTGACGACGAGGAACTTCACGTCCTCGCCCGCGGCAAAGTCCAGCGTAAAGGTATAGCCGGGGATGGAGTTCGGAAGATCCTCCTCCGGCTCGACCTCGGGAAGGCTGTCGTCGCCCTTGTCGTAGATCTCCTGGAGCGCCGGGCTCATCCAGGAAACGCTGCTCTCCAACGGCTGGCGGTCAGAGACCGTGCCGGTAAAGGCCTCGCGAGCCGCCTGCAGAGGATTGATTGCGGGGACAGGCTCCGCCTCAGCGGGCGTTTCTGCGCCCTCCTCTGCGACAGGCTCCACCTCCTCGGGAACCAGTGTGAGCGTCTTGGCAGGCGTTTCTTCGCCTTCAGCGGCAGGCGTTTCTTCGTCTTCGGCGCTGAGGGTGCCGAGTTTGTTCCCGGCAGCATCCGTAATCTCCGCCTCGCCCTGTTGGGCGATCAGCTCCGCCATCTCCTCCTCGCTGAGCTCCGGGACTTCCTCAAGGGTGTCCTGATTCTCACGGATGGCGTCTACCAAAGAGAAATCGCCGAGCTCCGCCTCGGGATCCTGCTTCACGCGGTAGATCTCAGCCTCATAGTTGTCGCCGAAATGGCTGGTGATATCCGCCAGCTTCAGCGTGACGCTGGCCGCCTGGCTGAGATCGCCTGCACGCTGGATGGGCACATAGAGCTTTTCCCCGCTCTTTTCGCTGATCTCAAACTGGCGTTCGCGGATGAAAAACCAGTTGCCCTCGGACAGATCGTCCGGAGTGGAAAGCTCAATCTGGCTCGTGGGGTCCAGCGCAATTCGGACCTCCTCCGCTGCCGTCGCCAGCGCGGCCTCGCTCAACTGGAGCGATAACACAAGGGCCAATAAAAGAGCCAGCAGTTTATGAATATGTTTTTTCATATTGGATCTCCCTTTTTTCCTTTAAAGCGCCTGTTGTTTTGGGGTGCCACATATGGTTTCATCAATGTGTATGCGCCGCCCGACCCCGGCGGTTTGCCCGCCGGGGCTGCGGCTGTGGCCGGGAACAACGGTTTTTACACTCTGTCGCGAATGTCTTCGTCGATGGGCCTCTGCGGCACGCCTTCAATGCCCTCCCAGGGGTTGCCCGCGCCGCTGATGTTGTCGAGCTTCTCATCGGAGACGGGGCTTATGTCGTTGAGCTCTTCCGCAGGCTGGGTTTTGGGGTTGTTCTTCTTAAAGCACATGATTGTTTTCTCCTTTTTTCTGTCTTTTTGTTGTTTTCTCATTTTATATTCTGTTATTTCTTATCCGTAAGAATACTCCCGGTGCGTCAGGCGTCCAGGGGCGCGGTTAGGGGGATCCATTCCGCACTGCAGAGGAACAGGCGGGTATGCCCCCTTGGAACCGGCGTCACTATCCGTTCGCCGGGCGCCAAATGCAGCTTCGTTACGCCGACGGCACTCTGACGTCCGGTATCGTCATATTCCGCCGCCAGAAGGTAGGCGTCCAGCGGGTGCGAGGTCTTGTTCCAGACTGCGGCGCCGCCGCCGATCAGCGTCACGGAAACACCCTCCGCCGCCGCAGGCGTCCAAGTCTCCGCAGCCTCCAGCGCGGCGCGGACATTCAGGATGCCCCAACCGTAATATTCGTCATAACCAGGGTTTCCTCCGTCTGTCGCCGTCTGTCCCAGCAGGTTCATGATGTCCTGTGCAGAAAGCTCCGGTCTTACGCTCCAAAGCGCCGCTGCTGCGCCCACCACCAGCGGCACGGAAAAGCTGGTGCCCGACGCCTCTGTATAGCCGCCTCTGTAGTAAGTGGTCGTCAGCTTCTCGCCGGGGGCCAGCATATATACGCCCTTGTGGTGGTTCGAGCGCAGGGATACGCTGCCGTCGCTGTTCGCCTCGCCGACGCCCAAAACGCTGTCATAGGCCGAGGGATAACTGAGGGCGCTCGAGCCGCCGTTTCCCGCCGATGCCACCACCAGCACGCCCATTTCCGCAGCGTGGTCGATAGCCTCCCTCAGTGCGGGAGAGTTTTCGGGAAAACCGAGGCTGAGATTGAGAATGTTGCACCCGAAGTCGTCCACGCCGCCGTAGATTCCTTTGATGACGTTGCTGATCTTCGAGCTCTTCTGCTTAAAGCATTTCAGCGGAACAAGGGTCACCTCCGGCGCAACGCCGATGAACCCCTCCGCGCTCCGGCCGGCGATCAGCCCTGCCACACTGGTGCCGTGGCCGAGATCGTCGCCGGTGTCGGCGGAGTCGTCGAGATAGTTCCAGCCCTCCGCCAAACGGTCGGCGTAGGCAGCGTGGGGCGCGATGCCGGAATCCAGCACGCCCACGCGGAGGCCCGCGCCTAGCGCGCCCTGCTCATAGGCCGCGGCAGCGCCAATCATATCCAAATGCCACATATCGTCGGCATACCAAGGTGAAAGCGCCCCGGCCAGCTCCGCGTCTGCTTCCGAGAGCGCCACCGGCGCGTCGGCCTCATACCACTCCAGCGCGTCGTCAGCCAGCAGTCGGCGCAGCTCTCCCGCGCCCACCACGGCGAAGGGGCCGCAGGTCTCCGCGGCAGACGCAAGCGCGCTGTCGTCGCGGAGCTTGACGATATAGCGCCCGCCGCCGTCCGCTTTCGCCGGGACGGCGCAAAGCAGCAGCGCGGCCAGGAGCGCGCAGATGATTCTTTTGTTATGCAGCCGTCTCAAACCGCGACCTCCGGAACACAGCATTTTGCATGGTTATATATTTCCATATTCTAATATATGTGATTCCGCATCCAAAAAGCAAGGGGGGCCACAGAATGTGGCCCCCCAAAAGCTGTAAACAAACACAAAAACCTGCCGATCACGGAGGCAGGGGAGTTGTGAGGGGGCCGGCCGGGAGACCCCCTCACGTCGCCCCCCCTGAGGCGCAGTTTTCCGCCGTTTTTCAGTATTATTCGAGCGAAAACCGAAAGAGCATGCTGGCGACCTGGGCGCGGGTGGCGCTGCCCCGGGGGTTCAGCCTCCCTTCCATGCCGTTGACGATTCCCCGCATCACCATCCAGCACAGAGGCTCATACGCCCAGTCTGAGGCATCGGCGGCGTCCGGATAGTCCAATTGGAAGCTCCACATCCCCGAAAAGCCCTCGCCGCGCAGCCTCGCGAAGCGGTAGAGCATCGCGGCGAGCTGCTCTCGGGTGACGGCGGCGTCGGGGTCAAAGCGCTGTTCGCCGGCGGCGTCCGTCCACCCGGTGATGATCCCGGCGCCGGAGGCCCAGCGTACCGCGGCGGCGTACCAGGCGTCCTCCGCCACGTCGGCAAAGACGGCGCCGGTTTCCGCCTCGGGCCGCCCCTCCAGGTTCCACAGGATCTGCGCGGTCATGGCGCGGGAGGCCGTGCCGTCCGGCGCAAAGACGCCGTCGCCGTAGCCCTGCATCAGGCCGGACGCGAGCACATAGTGGACGCCGTCGTGATACCAGGCCGACGGCGCCAGGTCGGAAAATGCTGCCATGGCGCAGGTCCCGTCCCGCGGGCAGTCTGAAACCGCGTCCGTCGGAGCGGGCGGCTCCGGCGGCTCCGGCGTCTCCGGAGCGCCTGCCGCTTCGGGCGTGTAGGAGAGGGAAACGGCGATCGGCGTGAAGCTGTCTGAGTCGCTGCCGATGCGCAGGGTCAGGTCCGCCCGTTCCTGCGGGAGCGCAAAGGCGACGCGGAAGGCGACCGGTCCGCCGCCGGACTGCTGTTCCGCAAAGCAGACCGTGTCGCCGGCGGACACCGTCAGGAGATACCATTTTCCCGCCTCCGCGGCGCTGAGGGTGACGAGCAGCGCGGTGGAGCCGGGATAAAACAGCTCGTCGCCGTCAAGCCCGTCCACGTTCCGCGCGACGGCCTCCACCGCGTCCCCCGTTTCCGAGAGCGGAACGATCTCTGCCATCGCCGCGGCGCCGACGTTGTAAAATCCGGCGTCCTCCGCCCCGGCCGCGGCTGCCGGGACGACGGCGGCGAGAAGCAGCGCAATGCAAAGCGCCGCCGAGAATCCTTTTTTCAAAATGCTCACCTTTCCTTATCCGGTCACGATGCGGCGCGCTTCACCGCGCCTTCCCGTCCGCCGGGACAAAGACCGTGACCACGGTCCCGCCCCCGGCGCAGGGCGCAACGTTCAGCGTGCCGCCGCAGAGCAGGGCCAGGCGCTCCCGCACGTTTTGCAGGCCCACGTGGCCCTCGCCGCCCGTCTCTGCGGCCCCGGCGGAGAAGCCCGGCCCGTCGTCCTCGACAAGGACCTCAAATCCGTCCTCGGTCCGGCGGCTGCGGATGCGGATATGCTCCGGGCGGTGGGTCTTTGCGATGCCGTGCTTGACGCTGTTTTCCACGATGGGCTGCAGCGTCAGCGGCGGCAGACGGAACTGGGTGACCTCCGTCAGATATTCCACGCTCAGCGCGTCTAAGTACAGCGCGGCCTCCACGGCGAGGTAGGCCTTCGTATGTCTGAGCTCTTCGTCAAAGGGCACCGGCTCCTTCGCCGTGATGGCGGTGAAGTTGGCGTGGAGATAGTCGTTGAAGTGCTCGATGAGCTGCATGGCCTGGGCCGGGTCGTCGCGGCAGAAGACGTGGACCGTTGCCAGGGTGTTGTAGATGAAATGCGGGCGGATCTGATTGACCAGGGTCTGGAGCTGGGCGTCCCGCAGCTCCTCGTCCTTTTTCCGCAGCAGCCGCCCGCGGCCGACGGCCTCCCGCAGGAAGCCGAAGCCCCGCACGAAGAGGTTGAGGACGATCCAGGCCAGGAACACGGGCGCGGCGGACATGGAGCCGGCGCGTAAGTAAATGAGCAGATCCACCCCCATCGCCAGGAAGGTGGGCAGCAGCCAGAACAGCTCCCGCCGGTCGGGCTTTTCCCCCAGCAGCGCGATGAGGTGCAGCGAGACCATGCCGATGCCGTACCACATGAGCACATCGTGCAGCTCCGTGACATTCAGCGCCTGCAGCAGCATCAGCAGCGCCGCAGCAGCGGCGGCGAAGTAGCAGCACACCTTGCCCAGCCGCTTGTTTCCGCCGGGGCGCAGCACCGTCAGCAGCCGCAGCGAGAGCACCATCATCAGCAGATAGCTCAGGGCGCCGACGAACCAGATGGCCTTCTGCCTGCCGTAAACGTCCAGAATCAGGGGCACGGAGCTGAGCCCGCTGAGCTTCCACAGCCCCGCCGCCAGCGTCACCGCGCCCAGGAAGAAGGTCCGCTCCCGGTCCCCGCGCTCCAGGCGCAGGGAGAGCGCCAGCAGCATCAGGAACAGTCCCGCCGTCACCGCCACCAGGGCGAGCGTGGCCAGCGCGGCCTCCGTGGGCGCCAGCAGCATGGTCAAAAGCGGCTGCCGGCCGATGAGATAGAAGGTGGGCGTGACGTCCCGGACACTTTGATAGGCCGGCGTCAGCGTGACGGTCATGGCGCACATGGCGTTGTCCTCGCCGATGGGCAGGGAAAGCCAGTAATTGCCGGGGGTGCAGCTGATGTGGGGCGTGTCGGGGTCCTCGCCGGTGTCGGCGCGGACTGTGCCGTCCAGCTCCAGCGTCGCGTAGGTGTGGCGCAGGTAGACAAAGAGACTGCGCCCGCTGATGTAGGGGTATTTGCTCAGATCGAAGCTGTAGGTCCGGCGGACGCCCGCGTAATCGGAGATCGCCTCCTCCGTCACGGACTCGGGGCGAAGGACGAAAAAGGAGCCGATGGCCGGGGAGAGGGTCAGCATCCCGGGGTTCGTATAGGCCGCGGCGGCCAGGGCGACACTCGCCAGCACGGCCAGGGTGATCAGGGCGGCCAGCAGCCGGTCGGGCCAGACGGTTTTGTTCTTCATGGCGTCAACCCCCGCACCGGAAAGCGGAGATGGGCCAGCTCATGCCGGATGCGCTCCGGCGTCAGCGGCTTGAGGATGTAGCCGCTGAAATGCTCGTAGGCCGCTTCCTGCATATACTCTGTGTGTCCCGTCAGATAGATGATGTTCGTGCGCGGGTCGATCTCCGTCAGGCGCTTTGCCAGCGTCAGACCGTCCATCTCCCCGCCCAGCTCCACGTCCAGAAACGCCAGCGCCACGCGGCTGGACTGGGCGAAGCGCAGCGCGTCCTCCCCGGAGCCAAAGCCGCAGATCTCCACCTCCGGCAGCTCCTCCTCCAGCATCCGGACGCTGCCCCGCAGCAGGGCGGGCATGTCCTCCACCACGATCACGTTGACCGGCTCCTCCGGACCCTGCATGGCGTCCAGCAGCACATAGGACTCCACGCCGAGGCAGCGTGCCAGCCTGGCCAGCATGCTGATGTCCGGCAGGCGCTTGCCGGTCTCCCAGTTGAAGATCGCGCCCCGGGACACCACCATCATGTCCGCCAGCTGCCGCTGGGAAAGCCCCTTTTCCGTCCGCAGCTCCCGGAGCTTATTGCCGAATTGTTCCGAAGCCAGCACGCCCATCCCTGCCTTTCCACCGTAAGTTCTCAACAAGTATTGTATACGATAAAGGGACAACTATCAAGGGGATGCCACAATCTGTGGCACCCTCTTGTTTTGCGTGCACAAAAAATTATAATAAAATAATATAAGGGGATTTTTGCGTACTCGATACTGAAACAGATTGCAGGAGGAACGTCATGAAGGTCTCATCAAGCATCAAAGATCAGGATATCACCATTACGATCGAGGGAAGTATCGACACGGTGACCGCCCTCGCCCTGCGGGGTGAACTGGCGAAGCTGCCGATAGAGAGCGCGGCTTCCGTCACGGTGGATCTGAGCTCGGTCCACTATATCTCGTCGGCGGGCCTGCGGGAATTTCTGATCCTGCAGAAACGCTTCCCACAAGGAAAACTGAACATCATAAACGCCGGGAGCAATGTGAGGGACATCTTTGACATGACCGGTTTTTCCGGGCTGTTCCACATCATTTCCCCCTCGGTGGAGGAGCACGATTATTCCGTCTGCTCGTTTAAGACCTTCCTGGCGGAAAAGGTGGCCCGCTCACGTGACGCCGCCATTTTTGACGACGGGTCGCGCAGCTTTACCTGGGGCGACCTGGACGCGGCGTCCGGCATCGTGGCGGAGGAGCTCATCAACCTCGGCGCGAAAAAGGGGAGCCACATCGCCATCTGCGGCGCCAACTCCTTCAACTGGGTGGTCACCTTCTTTGCCATCCACAAGATTGGCGCGATGGCAGTCCTGGTAAATCCGATGCTGAAGGCAAGCGAGATCTGCTTCCTGTCCCACGCGGGCGACATTTCGATCCTCTGCCACGGCGTCGGTCCCTGGCTTTCGGGGGACGCGGCTGCCTTTTTCAGCGAGATCCTGGATCCTAAAAAATCCTGCATCCGGGCGCTTTACGACATCACAAGGCCCATCGACGCTTCAGGCCGCGCCGTGTCTCCCACGCTGGCAAACCTCATTGACTCCATCGAGACGAGAAACGACGACCCCTGCGTGATGATCTTCACCTCCGGCTCCACGGGCGTCCCCAAGGGCGTGCTGCTGTCCTCCTACAATATGTTGACCGCCGCCCGCTGCGGAAGCGAGCACCTGCAGCCGGAGGAGGGCGACATTATGTGTCTGGTGCTGCCGCTGTTCCACATTTTCGGCCTCGTGGCGTCGCTGCTGATGGCGATGATCTGCGACCTCAAAACGGTGCTGCCGCAGAAGATCAAACCGGACAGCGTGTTGGACGCCATCCGGGAAAAACAGTGTACGCTGCTGTTTTCCGTCCCCACGCTGTATCTGGGCATGGCGTCCAGCCCGGCGTATTCCCCGGAGGCGATCCGCAGCCTCCGATGCGGCGTCATCGGCGGCGCCGCCATCTCGGAGCCGCAGATGCTGTATCTGCAGCAGCGGTTCCCGGACATGTCCTTTTTCATCGTCTATGGTCTGAGCGAGATGAGCCCGGTCTCCTTCACCCGGAAGAACGATACCATCGAGCACATCACGAAGACCGTGGGCTCGCCCATCGACCTTATTAAGGTCAAAATACAGAATGTGGAAACGCTGGAGGAATGCCCGCTGGGCCAGGTAGGCGAGATCCTGATCCAGGGTGAATTCCTGATGTCCGGCTATTACAAGACCCCCATCGAAAAACAGGATTTCGACACGGAGGGCTGGTTCCACACCGGCGACCTGGGCTTCCTGGACGAGGAGAACTATATCCACTTCGCCGGGCGGAAGAAGGAACTTATCATCCGGGGCGGAGAAAACATCTTCCCCGGCGAGATCGCGGAGGCCGCCTCGGCTTATGACGGCGTGACGGGCGTGCAGATCATCGGCCTTCCGGACGATTATTACGGAGAGATCGTGGGCTGCGCGCTGGTGCTCAAGCCGGGCGCGAAGTTTGACGAAACGCGCTTCCGGGATTATCTGAAGGTGCGTCTGGCACCTCACAAGATCCCGGCGCATGTCGTGACATATCCTGCCTTCCCGCTGCTTGCCAACGGAAAGGTGGACGCGCTGAGCCTGAAAAAGGATCTGATCGAGAGGACGAAGCCATGAACGAGCTTTTCGAAAAAGGAGCCGCGCCCGCGGAAACGCCCGGAGCCGGCAGAATGGTAGGGCAGGACATCGCCAAGGGCGTTGCCATCATCCTCGTCCTGGCGCTCCACACCCTGACCCTGAAGCGGAGTATTTACACCATCGTGGGCGGCTTTTTCGGCTATATCATGCCGTTTTTCTTCTTCATGGCGGGCTACAATCACCGCCCCGGACGCTACACTTACCGGCAGATCATCGCCCGGCGGACAAAGCAGATCGTTGTCCCGTTCCTGAAATATACCTTTGCCATCACCGTCATCGCCGGCGCTTACTATATGATCACGAAGGGCTATACGCTGCGTATGGTGGGCGAGACCTATCTGGCGCTTCTGATCACCAAGAGCTTCAGCACCGTGATCGGGCTTGAAACGGCGGAGGGGCTGTTCACCTGCGTCATGGCAGGCTGGTTTCTGGAAATGCTGTTCACTGCCAGCCTGGTGTTCTATGCCGTCGCGGACTACGCGCTGGCGAAGGCGCCCCGGCTGCTGTCGGTCATTCCGGGTCTTCTGCTGGTGACCATGCTCTGCGCCCACTTTGACTTCCGCCTGCCCTTTTACATCTGCGAAGCGCCGGCCATTGCGGCGATCATGCTGATGGGGGCGTTTTTCGGGCAGAAGCAGCTGCTCGGCAACCGCTTCCCGCGGCGCAGCATCGTGATCAACAGCCTCGTTTCCTATGCGCTGTTCGTCCTGCTGGCTGCGGCGTTCCAGGGCGCGGGCTTCATCGCCGGGGGGCGGCTGTGGAACAGCACGCTGAAGGAATGGACGGTGCTTTTAAGCGCCGCGTTTGCCGTCACGGGCACATACCCCTTCGTCCACGCCTGCCGGAGCCTGCGGAACACCGGCGTCTTCGCCAAAGGACTGATCTGGTGCGGCAACCATTCCATGCAGCTGCTGTTGATCCACGGGATCGTCCAGCTCTTCCTTTGCGTGCTTCTCGGCATGGAGCCGTTCCGGATGTCTTTTTCCGCCAACGAGAACGACTTCCGCACCATTTACCTGCTGGCGCTGGAGATCGCGGTCTCGGCGCTGGTCATCCTCGCCCTCGGGCAGATCAAGAAGCTGTTCGACCGAAAAAGCGGTGTGAAGGGCTGAGGACGGGCAGAAACCGGCGGGATCACATCAGACCGATAATCGTTTGAAATACGAGTCAAAATACAAGGAGAAATCGTCATGAAGAAATCCGTACAACAGATACTGAGCCTGGTAATGGCGTTCTGCCTGCTCCTGAGCCTCGCCCCCGTGGCCTTCGCGGTGACAGAAACGACGGTCACGACGGCAGCGGAGCTGAAGGAGGCCTTTTCAAAAGGCGGGACCTTCACGCTGGGCGACAACATCGTTGTCGACGAGGCGCTGACGGTCTCGAAGAACACGACGCTGGATTTGAACGGCTGTACGCTCACCGTCAATCACAACGGCATGGAGAACTACGCCGTTCTGGTCAGCGCCGCCTTGACCATTCTGGACGGCGGCAGCGGCGGCAAGCTCACCTCTGCCACTTCCAACACGCTGTTCCTGGACTACAGTGAGGGCGCTGTGAGCAATTCCCTGACGCTCCTCGGCGGTACGGTGGAAAACACCTGCCGGAAGTGGGGCGACACGGCGATCGTCGCCGTCGGCACGAACATCTCCACCGTGACGATCAGCGGCGGCACGGTCCGCAGCGACGACGGCAGCGCCATCTTCGCCCAGGCGAAGACGACGATCAGCGGCGGCTTCTTCCGGGGTGAAGTGTATCTCTCCATGCAGGAGTATAAGGGCGACCCCGACCACCAGGCCATCACGGGGGGCTATTTTGACGCCGATCCCGATGGCGTGTACGACTTTTACGGCAAGGCGTATGAGGTGGTGCAGGATACGCAGTACCCCGGCTACCCCTACAAGGTGCAGCCGATCCCGGCAGGCGACCTGGTCACGGTCAGCTATGAGTTTCCGAATGGCTCCGGCCTTGTCAAGGCGTCGGACCATTTCAGAAAAGGCACGATGATCGACATGCCGGATGCGCCGCACTATCCCAGCCACCGTTTCATCGCGTGGTCTGTGAGCGGTTCTCCGATCATCTTCCCGTATCAGGTGCAAAGCAACGCCGCCTTTACCGCGGTCTATGTGTATGTATCCCCCATCCCGGAGGGCTTTTTCCCGGAGGGAAAGCCGCTGAAGAATCTTTATGTTGGCGGGATCCCCATGATGGAAAACGGCGTGGCCGCCGGAACTCTGCCCTATCGGATCGCGGGGGATACCGGCACGGCAGCACTGGGCTATGACGAGACCTACGGTGTTTATACCCTGACTCTGGACACTTACGCGAACACGGACGTATACACGGGGACGCTGGACACCGACACCTACAACTTCGGCGTCTACGCGGAGGGCAATCTGGCAGTTATCCTCCAGGAAAACAGCAAGATCACGGCCACTGACGCCGGAGCGGCCGGTGCCATCGGCGTCGCCGTCACCCAGGGCAGCCTTGCGATCGTCAGTATGGACAGCGGCAGGAAGAAACTGACCGTGGAAAGCAGAGGCCAGGCAGAAAACGGCATGAACATCGGCGTCTATGCCGACGGAGACCTGGCCGTCTGGAAGTGCGAACTTGATGCTTCGGCAACAGGCGGTAAAAGCGCGGGCGGCGTTCTTGCCATGAACAACTCCCAGGCCAAAACGGCCAATATATATGTCGCCGGGTCGTATGTGACGGCTTCGGCTTCGGCTTCGTACTACGGCATCGGCTTCGGGGCGAGCGGGGACGTCGCCCTTCAGGACGACAGCGTTGTGCATGCACACAGCGCCGGGGGCACGTATTCCTACGGCACGCAGTGCGGAGATCTGTCGGTGGAAGGCGATAGCTATCTCGGAGTGTACAGCGGTTCCGGCATCGAAGGCGAAGCGTGCAGAAGCAGCTACGGCATAACCGCTGAAAAGATCGACCTTGTCGACGGCATGCTCTCTGCGTATGCCGGCAAGGCCACGGGCGAGAGCTACGCGGTAGAGGCCTACGGCGCGATCACCGTCAGCGCCGATGGAGAAATATACGGCGAGAGCGAAGGAACGACAGACGGCGACAGCTCCAACTACGGCGTCTGGTCCATGGATGATATCACAGTGGAAAAAGACGGCGCGCTGTATGGCGTCAGCGGCGGCATGAACGACGGCGAAAGCTATGGCGTCTATGCCTGGGGGGACATGACCGTCCAGCCCGGCGGCCTGATCCTCGGCATCGGCGGCGATGCGCAGGGCGAAGCCAGCCAAGGCGACAGTACCGGCGTCCAGGCCGAGAAGATCACGGTGGAAGACGGCGGCTCGCTGTGGTGCTTCGGCGGCGAAACGGCAGCCGGTGACAGCTACGGCGTTTACGCCGGGGAAATCGCCGCTTCCGGCGCGGGCGTGGAGATCGACGAGTACGATTTCGAGCTTGACAAGGAATATCTCGTTTACGGCGCGGTATATGCCCGCGGCGGCAAGGCGTTAAAAGGCGACAGCGTTGGCCTCTGCGTGGAGAAGGGCATGGATGTCAGCGCCGACGGCACGGTGTACGCTTATGGCGGCAAAGCGCCGCAGGGCGAGAGCTATGGTCTCTACTCGGAGGGCAACGTGGTGATGGACGGCGACAGCCAGGTGCACTCCAGCGGCGGCGATGCGGGGGACTTCAGCGCCGGCGTCTATCTCGAATCCTATTCAAATCAGGGCGTCCTGCTGCACATCAGCAAGGGCAGCCGGCTCGAGGCTGCCGGCGGCAACGCCACATATGAGAGCGCCGGCGTGGAGATCGAAAACGGCCGCCTTCAGATGGATGGAGAAGGCGGAACCGCCATTCTCCGGCTGGATGCCGACGGCGGCAATGTGACGAACGGCAGCAGCTACGGCGTCTATGTTTGTCTGCACGAAGAAACGCAGAGCGCGATTTCACTTTCCGACGGGGCGGAGGTCTATGCCGCCGGCGGCCAGGCAAAGGAAGAACACGGCTACGGGAACAGCATCGGCGTCTGCGCTGAGGGCGATATAACCCTGAACTGCGCGGAACTGCATGGCACCGGCGCGGCGGGCTCTGACTTTGCCATCGGCGTCTTTCTATACGGGGAGAATCTCAGCCTCACCCTGACAGGAAAAGCAAAAGTGTATGCAAATGCTTACGGATCGGACAGCGGAAGCGCCGGCGTGTACTTTGACGACACGGAAGCGCCCGGCACGGTCTCCGTGGCGGAAAAATGCGTCCTGTCGGCATACGCGGACGAGGCAAAGCTCTCCGTTGCGATCGGCAACGTGGGAACGCTGACCACCGGCGGCACCATCGCCGCCATCGCGGAAGGGGAAGGCGGATGCGGTATCCTGATGAATAACAGTGAAGGCAGGAACCCCGCGATCGACGTCACCAAAGGACAACTGGGCGCCAGCGGACAGACGGCGGCCATCGGCGCCGTCTCCGACGCCGAAAGCCCCATCGGAAGCGTCAAGCTCACCGCGCCCTACATCGAATACAGCGTGGATCCCGACGGCTCGGAAACCAGCCAGGCAACGGGCGAACTGATTGCCAACAAAAACCAGAAGCATATTCTGGCGCTTGCCTCCGGAGAGATCAGAGCCCTGAGCCTCTCGGGCATCGACACCGCGCTTTCCTACGGCACACCCGTCCGTTTCACCGCCAAGGCGTTGCCCCAGTCCATTGTGAAGGTGGAGGAGGAACGCTGGGTCCGAATCAGCGACGGCGCGGTCATCTCCAGCAAGAACCCCACCGCCCCCTACGCCGGGACTTACCGCTATGAGCTGGTCCTCGTCCCGGAGGAAGGCTTCACCTTTGCCTCTGAGGGAGACGGCATCGCGGTGATTTACAATGACGACGAGTACTTTGAGTTTTATCCGCAGCAAGACGGCAAACTGCTCTTGTCGAGCAAAACGGCAGACGAGGAATTCATTCCCGACGTGACTGTCGAGGCACCCTATTATCCGCCCGTTCCCTCCGGCGATACGAAAAAGCCCGAACCGAAAACCGTCAGGGTCGAGCTGCCCGCGCAGGCCGGGCAGGTGCCGGTGATCGTCAAAGAGGATGGAAGCGAAGAGGTCGTGACGCTGTCCTATATCGAAAACGGCGTCGCCTATGCTCTGGTCCCCGCCGATGCCACGGTGAAGATGGTGGACGCCAGGCCGATGACCTTCAACGATGTGAACGCCGCCGACTGGTTTGCCGGCGCGGTGGACTTCGTGACCGGCCGCGGCATCTTCCGGGGCACCGATCAGGGCTTTGAACCGGGAAAGACCATGTCCCGCGCCATGATGGCGACGGTGCTGATGCGTATCTCCGGCGAGAAAGCCCCGGTGGGCGGGACGCGGTTCGGCGACGTGGCGGCAAACGCGTGGTTTGCGGAGGCTGCGATATGGGCAGGCGCCGCAGGCGTCGTCACCGGCACGGACAAAGGCTTTGAGCCCGACGCGCCCGTGACGCGCGAACAGATCGCCACCATGCTGTACCGCTTCATGAAGCACATGAAGCTGGACGTCAGCGGCAGCGCATCGCTGGCGGGCTTCCCGGACGGCGGCGAGACCTCCCCGTGGGCGCAGGACGCCATGCAGTGGGCGGTCAGCGTCGGGCTGTTCCGGGGCGATGAAAACGGCGCCCTGAACCCCGGCGGCGAGGCCACCCGCGCCGAGGTTGCCACCCTGGTCGAGCGCCTGGTGAAGCTGATCGTCGGGTAAACCGGCAGGAGGGAATTCCTTCTGCGCACAGCCGAAACAGCGCCGCTAAGGGTTGAAAACAGAAAAAAAGAAGCGGGAGGAGGCCACATTTTGTGACCTCCTCTTGTTTTTTTCCCGGTTCGTCTTATAATAAAATATGGATTGGTATATATATCGGAGCGGCGTGCGCCGTTTCTGTTTCGGAGGCATTGTCATGGAGCAAGCGTCAGTCTACAGAAAAGCCAGCGTGGAGCGCATTTCCTCCCCGGAGCAGCTCAACGACTATCTGCGCGTTACGAATCTTTCCGTCTGGATCGTCCTGGCGGCGGTGGTGCTGCTGCTTGTCGGAACGCTGATCTGGGCCAGCCTTACCTATATCGGCAGCTCCGTCAGCGGCGTCGCTGCGGTGGACGACGGCGTCATGACGGTGCGCTTTGACGACCCGGCGCTGGAAAAGAACGTGGAAGCCGGCATGAGCGTCACCGTTGGCGACACCGCCTCTCCCATTATCAGCGTTGGCCATGGCGCCGACGGGAGGCTGTTCGCCCAGGCGGAGACCGCACTCGCAAACGGCACATATGAGGCGACGGTACAATACAAGCGCACGCAGATTATCCGGCTTCTGTTCAACTGAGAGGGACGCGGAATGAAGAGCAAGCAGCCCGTCACAAAAGGGCATGTCAGGGTCCCCGTCGTGATGCAGATGGAGGCGCTGGAATGCGGCGCGGCTGCACTTGCGATGGTGATGGCCTATTACGATAAATGGGTGCCGCTGGAGCAGGTGCGCCTGGACTGCGGCGTTTCCCGCGACGGCTCCAGCGCCAGGAACGTCGTGGTCGCCGCGCGGAGCTACGGCTTCAAGGCCCAGGGCTTCCGCTGTGAGCTGGGCGCCATCAAGACCAAGGTGACGTATCCCTGCATCATCCACTGGAACTTCAATCACTTCGTCGTACTTTGCGGCTTTCGGCGCGGCTATGCCTGCATCAACGACCCCGCCAGGGGCGAAGTCCGAGTCCCCATGGAAGACTTTGACCGCGCCTTCACCGGCATCTGCCTGCAGATCGCGCCGGATGCGGGTTTTGAGCCCGGCGGCAGGAGGAAGAGCACGCTGGAGTTTGCCCGCAAGCGCCTGACCGGGGCGGGGGCCGCCGTGGCCTTCGTGATGCTCTCCGCCGCGATCGGCTATCTCTTCGGCATCATCAATCCGGTTTTCTCTCGCTTCTTCATGGATCGACTGCTCACCGGGGAAAACCGGGAAATGCTGTTGCCTTTTCTGGGGCTGATGGCGGTGATGGGCCTGGCACAGATTGCCGCGGCCTGGGTGCAGGCGGTCTACAGCATTAAGATCAACGGCAAAATGGCCCTGGTGGGCAGCAGTTCCTATATGTGGAAGGTGCTGCGGCTTCCGATGGAGTTTTTCTCTCAGCGGATGAGTGGGGACATTCTGCAGCGGCAGAGCACCAACGCCTCTATCGCGGAAACGCTGGTGAACACCCTCGCGCCGCTGCTGCTCAATACGGTCATGATGGTCTTTTATCTGGCGGTCATGCTGCGCTACAGCGTTTCCCTGACCATCGTCGGCCTCGTGACCATTGCGGTAAATCTGCTGGTGTCGCACTACATCTCGAAAAAGCGCGTCAACATCACCCGCGCGCAGACCCGCGACAGCGGCAAGCTTGCCGCCGCCACCGTCTCCGGCGTGCAAATGGTGGAGACCATCAAGGCCAGCGGCGCCGAAAACGGCTACTTTCAGAAGTGGGCCGGCTATCAGGCGTCCGTGAACGCGGCCGGCGTCAAATTCGCCAAAATCAACCAGTACCTCGGTATGATCCCGACGCTGCTCAACTCGCTGGCAAGCTCTGCCGTGCTGGTGATGGGCGTGTGGCTGGCCATGCAGGGGCGATTCACGCTGGGCATGATCCTGTCGTTCCAGGGCTTCCTGAGCGCCTTTACCGCGCCCGCCATGACGCTGATCACCGCCGGGCAGACCATTCAGGAGATGCGCACGCAGATGGAGCGCGTCGAGGACGTAATGGAATATCCCTCGGACGGGAGCTTCTCGGACGCGCCCCTGCGGGATGACATCGACTACTCCAAGCTCCGCGGCAAGGTAGAGCTCCGGGATGTTTCTTTCGGCTATTGCCGGCTGGGAAAACCGCTGATCGAGCATTTTTCCATGTCCATGAAGCCTGGCAGCCGCGTGGCCTTTGTCGGTACCTCCGGCTGCGGCAAATCCACGCTCTCGAAACTGATCTCCGGGCTGTACCAGCCCTGGAGCGGCGAGATCCTCTTTGACGGGAAGCACATCGGTGAGATCGATCGGACGGTGTTTACCAGTTCCGTGGCGGTGGTGGATCAGGACATCGTGCTTTTCGAGGACACCATCGCCAATAACATCAAGATGTGGGACGATTCCATTAAGGATTTCGAAATGATCCTCGCCGCCCATGACGCACAGATCTATGACGATATTATGGCGCGCCCCGGCGGATTTTACGGCACTCTGACGGAGGGCGGCAGGGATCTCTCCGGCGGCCAGCGGCAGCGGCTGGAGATTGCCCGCGTGCTGGCCCAGGATCCGTCCGTTATCATCATGGACGAGGCCACCTCCGCATTGGACGCAAAGACGGAATACGAGCTGGTAAAGGCCGTGAAAAAGCGCGGCATCACCTGCATCGTCATCGCCCACCGTCTGTCTACTATCCGCGACTGCGACGAGATCATTGTGCTTGACCAAGGCAAGGTGGT
Source organism: Oscillospiraceae bacterium (assembly GCA_015068365.1). Classification (GTDB taxonomy): domain Bacteria; phylum Bacillota; class Clostridia; order Oscillospirales; family Oscillospiraceae; genus SVKR01. The sequence continues at coordinate 14,143 of SVKR01000064.1, read as the reverse complement.
CGAGCGCGGCACGCATGAAGAGCTGTATGCGCGCGGCGGACTCTACGCCGAGCTCATCTCCAATGACTGAGGGGAGGCGGAGCGATGGGATGGTTTGACAAACAGGTCCGCCAGCGCAAGCAGAGCGACGAGAGCGTCTTCGAGGAATCCATTTTCCGCATGGCCTCCGTCGTGCTGGGCAAATCCAGCGCACAGGTGATGGAGGATGGGCGGCTGATCTCCAAGGCCGCCATAGATGAAATACTGAAATATTACCGATTCAGGCCCGCCGAGATCCCCGACAGCGTCAAGGACTTGGAGGAGCAGCTGGAATACTGCCTGCGCCCCCATGGGATCATGCGTCGGAACATCCGCCTGGAGGAAAACTGGTATCGGGACGCCATCGGCCCCATTCTTGCCTTCCGCCGGGAAGATGGGATGGCCATGGCGCTGCTGCCGAAGCCCTTTTCCGGCTACTGGTACAGGGACCCTGCCACGGGCGCGCACGTCACGCTGGACAAAAAGACGGCGGCGGCGCTGCAGCCGGACGCGATCTGCTTTTACCGTCCGCTGCCCCAGCGGGCGCTGGGCATCCCCGACCTGCTGAAATACCTGAACAGTTGCATGAATGCATCGGATCTCGTGATAGTTGCGGGGCAGACGCTGCTGGTTACGCTGGCCGGAATGCTGATGCCGAAGGCGACCAGGCTGCTGACCGGATTCGTACTGGACAGCGGCAGCGTCACGCTCCTGCTGGGAACAGCGGTGTTCATCGCCTGCGTCACGATCTCGCGCCTGCTGATCGACGCCGTGCGCGCCCTCGCCCTGAACCGTCTGCAGCTCAAAACTTCGCTTTCGGTGGAGGCGGCGGTCATATCGCGCATGATGAATCTGCCGCCGCCCTTCTTCCGCCAGTATTCCTCCGGCGAGCTGTCCAGCCGCCTAAGCTCGGTCAGCGAGCTCTGCTCTCTGCTGGTGGCCAGCATTTTGTCCGCCGGGCTGGCAAGCCTGACCAGCCTGCTGTACATCACACAGATCTTCCGTTACGCCCCGGCACTGGTAGCGCCGAGTCTGGCGATCATTGTCGTCACAGTCGGCCTGAGCATCGTCGCATCGCTGATGCAGATCAAGTACAACCGCCTGGCAATGGAGGCGAGCGCAAAGAACAACGGCGTCAGCTACGCGTTGATCAACGGCGTACAGAAGATCAAGCTGGCCGGCGCGGAAAAACGCGCATTTGCGCGCTGGGCGAACTCCTATGCCGAGGCGTCAGAGCTGATCTATAACCGGCCTCTGTTCCTGAGGGTCAGCGGCGTGATCGCCACGGCGGTTTCTCTGGCGGGAACGAAGCTGCTCTACTTCCTTGCCGTGAAGGCCGGCGTTTCCGCCTCGGAATACATTGCCTTCAACGCCGCCTTCGGCGCGGTCATGGGCGCATTCTCCGCGCTCAGCGCCGTGGCCCTCACGATGGCAAACATCAAGCCCATTCTGGATATGGCGGAGCCGATTTTGAAGACGGAGCCGGAGGCCTCGGAGCAAAAGGAGATGGTCACGCGCCTTTCCGGCAGCATCGAACTGTCCAACGTCTGTTTCCGCTATACGGATACCATGCCCTGGGTGGTGTACGGCATGGATTTGAAAATCCGTGCCGGGGAATACGTCGCCATCGTCGGCACCACGGGTTGCGGTAAATCCACGCTTATGCGGCTGCTCTTAGGCTTTGAAACTCCGGAAAAGGGCGCCATCTACTACGACGGCAGGGACATGACGAAGTTGGACCTCCGCTCTCTGCGGCGGCGCATCGGCGCCGTGACCCAGGACGGCAGCCTGTTCCAGGTGGACATCTATTCGAACATCGTGATTTCCGCGCCGGAGCTAAGTCTGGATGCGGCTTGGGAGGCCGCAGAAATGGCAGGTATCGCCGACGATATCCGCGCCATGCCCATGGGGATGCAGACCGTGATCTCCGAGGGTCAGGGCGGCATCTCCGGCGGGCAGAAGCAGCGGTTGATGATTGCCCGCGCCGTGGCGCCGAAACCGAAGATCCTCATGTTCGATGAAGCGACCAGCGCCTTGGACAACAAAACTCAGAAGTTGGTGTCCGAGGCGTTGGACGGCCTGAAAAGCACCCGCATTATCATCGCCCACCGCCTTTCCACCATCAAAAACTGCGACCGCATCCTGGTGCTGGATCAGGGAAAGATTATCGAGGACGGTAGCTATGACGAGCTGATTGCCCAAAACGGCCTGTTCGCCGAGTTGGTGGCCCGACAGCGGTTGGACACATGAGAAGACGGATACAAATCTGTACTGGAAAAGAGGTAACGCTATGCTGAATGTGGAAAAGAAACTGGATAACGGTGTGCTGCTGATCGCACTGGAAGGGGAACTCGACACCCTGAGCTCCCCGGATTTTGAAGATATGCTGGAGCCGTTGCTGGACGAGGCGCAATCCCTGACCCTGGATTTTGAAAAGCTCGAATACATCTCCTCCGCCGGATTGCGCGTTCTGCTGGCCGCAGAGCAGGCCCTGGAGGAGAAGGGCGCAGAGAAGGTGCGTGTAGTGAACATGAACAGTACAATCCGCAACATTTTCGAGATCACGGGCTTTGTGGACGTTCTGGCGGTCGAGTGAGCGGTATGGAATATTTGAAGCAAGCGCAGCTGAGCATCATGCTGTTCCTGTCGGGCATCTGCGCCACCACGTCGTTGTTCGTGGTCTTTACGAAGCAGATGCCGAAAAAGCAGAAGCAGGCCCTGCTGCTGATGGACATCGGCGCGGTGGTGCTCCTGATTGCGGACCGGAACGCCTACATTTACCGGGGTGATCCCAGTGCGGCCGCCTGGTACATGGTACGCGTATGCAATTTTCTGGTGTTTTTCCTGAACCCTGTCATTCTGTACGGCTTCAATATGTATCTTGACGACATCTGCATCGGCGCGGAGGACCGGATCGTGAAGCGGGCCCTGACGATAGCAAATGTGGCGATTGTGCTCTCCGTTCTTCTTCTGATCGTCTCGCAGTTCACCGGCTTCTGTTATACCTTCGATGAGGCCAACCGGTATCAGAGGGGCCCGGGCTATCTCTTTATGGTGCTGATTGCACTGCTGACCATCGTGATTCAGATCTATGTGATCGTCCGAAGCAGAAAGCACTTTAACCGAAAGACGCTGATCGTACTCCTTCTGTTTTCTGTCGTGCCCATTCTTGCCGCGGTGGTGCAGGTGTTTCTTTATGGCCTTTCTCTGATCAACTTCGGTCTGGTCGCAATGGTGGTGGTGCTTTATGTTTTCACCCTTACCAGATTGTCGGAGGAGATGGAGGAATACCGGCGGGATCTCCTTGCCATGACTGTGCAGCAGGAGCGCGTCAACACGGAGCTGGCACTGGCCACCCGCATTCAGACGGATATGCTGCCGAACATTTTTCCGGCCTTTCCGGATCGGCCCGAGGTGGATATCTATGCCAGCATGACCCCCGCCAAGGAGGTGGGCGGCGACTTCTATGATTTCTTTTTCGTGGATCACGACCATCTGGCGCTCGTGATTGCGGACGTGTCCGGCAAGGGCATTCCAGCTGCCATGTTCATGATGATGGCGAAAAGCATGATCCAGACGCAGGCTGCAGCGGGCCACAGCCCCCGGGAGGTCCTGGGAACGGTGAACCGGCTGATCTGTGAGAACAACAAGGAGAAAATGTTCATCACGGTCTGGTTCGGCATCCTCGATTTGAACACCGGACTGCTGACTGCCGCGAACGCGGGACACGAATATCCCATTCTGAAAACATCGGACGGCACGTACGAGCTTGTCAAGGACAAGCACGGCTTCGTCCTGGGCGGGATGAAGGGCATGAAATACACGGATTATACGCTGACGATGGCGCCGGGAGCGAAGCTGTTCGTCTACACCGACGGCGTGGCGGAGGCCATGAACGCCGGCAGGGAGCTCTTCGGCATCGACCGCACGCTTCAGGCGCTGAACGCCGCGAAGGACGCGCCCCCCGAGGGGGTCCTTCGCTCCGTGGACGAGGCGGTGGCCCGTTTTGCCGGCAGCGCAGAGCAGGTCGACGATCTCACGATGATGTGCATCGAGTATCGCGGCAAGGCGGAGACGAAGGGGGACGGCCATGAAGGAACTGACGGTTGACGCTGTTCCGAAAAGTCTTCGGCAGATCAAGGCCTTTGTGGACGCGGAGTTGGCGGCGCTGGATTGTCCCCTGGATACGCGCCGTCAGATGGACATCGCCGTGGACGAGGTATTCGGCAACATCGTCCACTATGCCTATTCCGATGCGGTAGGGAGCGTTAAGCTGCGTTTTGAGGCGGAGCAAACACCGCTGGCAGTCACGCTGACCTTCCTTGATAGCGGCATCCCCTTCGATCCGCTGCAAGCAGAAGCGCCTGACACCTCTTTAGCAGCCCGCGAGCGCGCCATCGGTGGCCTCGGCATCTTCGTGGTGAAGAAACTGATGGACGAGGTGTGCTATGAATATGCAGATGGGAAAAATGTCCTGCGGCTGAAGAAAATCCTCGCAGAGTGAAGCCGACGCTCCGGGATATGGGAGTGTGAAAGCATAATTTTGCAAAAAATAGAAACTTCGGCTTATTTCGGACAGCTTCATTTTGCCGGATTGCCATTTCTGTGCCATCCGGCTTTTGCCATATCCGATTTTTCCCTAGCGCGGGGCGTTCTCGCCTGCTTTTCGTGGTTGTCCGGGCGTGGCGCGGCGCTACGTTTACCACATATTGCACAATCTGTTTTACTTACAAAACAAGGCGGAGCTGTCCGAGCTGCCGCCTTTCTTCTTTGCCGCTGCGGGCGGTATAGATGCGTGTCGTTTCGATGCTGCTGTGTCCGAGAATGTCCGCAAGCCTCACAATGTCCTTGAACTTGGCGTAGTGCGTCCGGGCGAACAGGTGGCGGAGGTTGTGGGGAAAGACCTTCTTCGAGAGCACCTTCGCCGCCTCCGCCAGCTTTTTGAGCATCTTCCAGATGTTCAACCTGTCGAGCGGCTTGCCCGTCCGGGTGACGAACACGCTGCCGCTGACGATGCCGCGCTCCGCGCAGTAGTCCGCCAGCTTCTTCGCCAGCGCGTGAGGAATGAGGATCGTCCGCAGCTTGCCCTTGTTCTGGATCGTCGCCTCGCCGCGCTCTAATCCTGTCAGGTCGGTTCCGTTTTTGTTTCCAAGCGGTTTCCCATATCCGCCCTCATTAGTTGATACAGGGTTCTACGCGACCTTTCGGATACCTTTCAGGACCTGCATTTGAACACTGTGATCGAGGCTTAGCATATCTTTTTTGCCTCGGGCAGATAATCGACAACCCAGCTCATTCGATCACCGGCTCCTCGGCGGCTTCCAGTTCTTCCTCAGTAATCCCCAGTTCTTTCATCAGATCGCTTTCAGAGATCGTGTGGCCGGAGCTTGCAGCGAGACGCTTACCCGCCTCCAAAAGGAGCAGGTAATTCTCCTCAATCTCGCTGAGACGTTCGTATTCTTCCGGTGAGAGGATAACTGCAGCAGGCTGATTGTTTTTCAGCACGACAAGCTGACTCTCGGTGTGGAGTCGGTCGAAAATCCGGGACGCCTGTCCGCGATTGAACTGCGTGATTGGAACCAGACTGTTCAAGATGCTTGCCGCGTAGGGCATTGCAAAAACCTCCTTGCATGGTTTCTTCGATAACAGTATATGCGATAACAAAGAACAATGCAAAATAAATATCTATAAATAGTAATTACATTATAATATAATACATCTGAGTTATGCGACGGGAAGCGGAGGCGCACATTGTTCCCGCAGAATGAGATCCGGGATTACGACGCACCAGAGTTCGCGGCGTACAGGCGGATTGCCTTCCGGATATTCCGATAGAAGGTCGAGGAGGAAATCCGCAGCGTGAGATAGGCGTCCTCATCGGATTTGCAGAATGCGTCGAAATACCGTGTTTTCAGTACGTCGTAGCATGCATCTATATAATAATCCACATCACTCTTGAGGTTAATTATATAGCGATTCCGCTGGGCCCAACGATTGAGAGCCAATTTAATCTCTTTATCAAGTGGTAGATTATATCGAATGGTTTAACGAGTATAATACTTAGCACAATCAGCTTGCCCTTCTTCAATATAGTTGGGATCAGTGTGAAGGCTTACTTCAAGTTTTCGTATCGCAGGGAGCTATATATGACGAGGATCTTTATTTCACCACCTAGAGCTTCATAATCGCAATGGACATAGTAGTCGCCCGCCCCAAAGCTGGTGACGCCCTCTTGCAGGACGTACAGACGCCGGGTGCTAAAATTGACGACGCCGATGCCGTTGACGGAACCATAGAGTTGGGAGACAAGCTCTGCCAGACAGTCACAGCACAGGTGGCTGGCGGCGCTGGCCAGGTCGAGCGTTGCATCCCCGTTAGGAGATATACTGATATGAGCGATGCCTCTGTCGGGCTCCAGCATGACAGAGACAGTCATACCGTTTTCGCCGTTTTGGAAGTTCTCCATCTGCATTGCGCCGGTGTTTTCCTCGATCAGTTGACCGTTGTGGTCGTAGCGGTTGATTTCCACAGGCATGACCGCAAAGCTGTTCAGACTGACGATGCCGATATTGTTTTGTCCGAAATATCCCGCGTCCGTGCCGCACAAGAAGCAATCATCTTTACCGACGCAGTAAACGGAGGCGGTCTCTGCTTCCGCTTTCCAGTCGTGTTTCTGTTCCGTCTTTGCATGTTGTCCACAGCTACAGAGCATGAGCGTCAGAGTGAAAAGGACGGCGGCAATCCGTTTACGCTTTCTCTGCAAGATTTTCAATGTGGATCAGCCCCTTTCTCTCTCTTTGACGTGCTTGCTCCACGAAATCGCGGGTCTTGCCGATTTGTCCCCGGTCGTAGCAAATCAGATAATCGGCGGTGCGGATCATATACTCATTTGCGCGTACGATGGCAAAGGGTTTCGGAACACTCTCCATGTCCGGCGGGTAAAAGGTAGCGTCAAAGCCGTCCGTTTCGTATGGAAATGGGTAGTATGGCAACAGCATCACAAGGGAGATTCCCGGGTACTGCTCCTTCGCCGCTCTAACTGCCGAAGCCGCCATCGCGTCAAACCGCCCATAATGGCCGACGATGAACTCCGCTACGCAATACAGTTTGATGTGCCGCTCCACTGCCTCAGACAATAGCGGGCGCAGCTCCTCCGGAGCGTCTCGGTGCCCGATGAAAAAGCATGTTTTCATAATTGCTTCTCTCCAAGCGAGAGATTACCCGTATTAGGGTTATTCAAAGTCTATTCTGCCTTTGTGTCAAAGTCAACCCGTATTCGGGTTATCCGTCCTTCAACTGCCCTTATGATAGTTTCAACCCGAAAATGGGTAATACTATCGTGAGGACGGCAGAATGGAATACTCAGATATTTTTGTGCAGCGGATTCGTAAACTCTGCAAAGAGCGCGGTATCGCCATCAACAAGCTGGCAACTATGAGCGATGTGAAGCAGTCTACCCTCGACAACATTATGCAGGGAAACACCAAGAATCCGCGTGTTAAGACGCTGCACAAGATCGCCCTGGCATTCAATATGACATTGGCGGAGTTTCTTGATTTCAGCGAATTAAACGACTATTCGTTTGAAGACGATTCAGAGGAATAAAGACGCTCATAACTCATTTGGGTTATTTTAACTCATAAGAGTTAATCTTTTCAAGAACGAATGGGTATCATTGATCCAAAGGAAGTGATACCCATTACGATCGGTCAAGCGGTTCGCGAACGAATCATAGAGTTATGTCATGAACACGACATTTCCATCAACAAGCTCTGCGATATGAGCGGCGTCACGCAGTCTACGGTGAACAACATTGTCAGCGGGAGAAACAACAGCGCGACTGTCGCCACCATTAAGAAGCTGTGCGACGGGTTGGGGATCACGATCCAGGATTTTTTCAATTCGGATCTGTTTCAAGGCTTAGAACAGGAAATCAAATAACAACGCCCACAATACCGGGTCTTGACCTTGGTATTGTGGGCATTGTGTTTTTCTGCAAGGTATTCCTTTTTGCACGCTGCGGATACTTCAAAGTTTGTTTCAATCATTCATGACGATTACATATCGTATAATTTACATTTTTTTCCATTATTTTAAACTTTATTACAAAATCTGTTCCTTTGCTCATGGAGAATCTGCTCCTTGTGACCAAGAACGCCTGTGACCTTTACCTGCACGGCACCATCGAATCCCCCACGCCGGGGGTGCACCGGGCTTTTTCCGACGCGCTGACAAGCGCGCTGACCATGCAGGACGGCATCTACAAGCAGATGACCGCCCACGGCTGGTATCAGACCGAGCAGGCCACCCAGCAGGAGCTGAACAAGGTGCGCAGCAAGTACGCCGCCCAGGCGTGACAAAAGCGGCAGTTTGCCAGGAAGAAGAGAGCGTGTCGGAACACGCTCTCTTCTTCAGACTGTAGACAAACCCCGTTTTGCCAAGGAACAGCCTTGCATGGGGGGGTGTGAGGGGGGACGGGAGTCCCCCTGCACGTCCAATCTTCGCAAAAACCGGAACATTTTTCAATGTTTCGGTTTTTGCTTTTCAAGCTGTCGACACTTTGTCGACAGCTTGAACGCAGGCATGGTAATGTGCCTGCGTTCTTTTTCATATCCGCCCATGGGCACCCGGCAGGATCTCCAGCCGGTCCGGCTCCACATGGCAGGGCAGGAACAGTACCTGTACCCCCGCACTTTTTGCCGCCTCCAGCGCTGCGCCGAACGCCGGGTGGGTCTGCACATTTGCCCGCACCTCTGTGACCCCGTCCATCTGGATCACAAAGGCGAGGTAAGCATAATACCCCGCCGCGGCGGCGCTCATCAGCTCCCGGAGGTGCTTGATGCCGCGCTCCGTGGGCGCGTCGGGGAAATAGCCCACGCCGCCGATCTCCAGAGTACAGCCCTTGACCTCCATCAGATACCGCTGCGTCCCCCGCTCCATGTAAAAGTCGATGCGGGAAGCGCCGTAGGTGTATTCGGGCAGGATCCTGTCAAAGCCCTGAGTCTCCAGCCACTCATAGGCGGCCTTGTTCGGCGCCTGGCTGTCGATGTTATAGAGGACGCCGTTTGACTTGCGAACCGCCACGAGGTCATATCTCGTCTTGCGGGCGGGATTGTCCGACGCTGTCAGCCACACCTCCGCTCCAGGAACCAGCAGCTCCCTGCACCGCCCCGTGTTCTTGACATGCACGGTCTCTCTGCGCCCGTCCGCCTCCACCTCTGCGGCGAAGCGGTTCAGGCGCGCGATAAACTTACCTGCGGTGATGTTGTCATAGGTCATCTGCGCTGCTCCCCTGTCTGTTTCGTGGGATTCAAAGCGATGCCTCCGGCGCTTCATACTGCTCAAGGATCATATCGCTGACATATTGCTCCTTCAGCTCCACGAGCTTTGCGGTGTGCGTTTGCCGCACGTGCTCCGCCACCGCGCCGGCATCCAGGTATTTCTCCACCAGAAACAGCTCGTCGGCGTGGTCCACGGGGACGGAATAGTCATACCGGAGATTCCCCGCTTCCCCGCGGGCGCCGTCGATGATCCCCGCTGACATGATCTGCTCCAAAAACGTATCCCGCATGCCGGGCCTGCACTTGAATGTCACATTAAAAACAAGCATTATGCCGCCTCCGCTCCTTGCCGCAGGGTTTCAGGGCTTCTCGGTGAAATGCTGGCTCAGGACGATGCCGAAGCCCGACGGCGAGACCATCAGGGTATCGGTGGAGGAGCTGGTCTGGGTCAGCTTGTAGCCCTGTGCATTTTTGAAGCTATGCTTTGTCAGGATCTGGAACGCCTCGGGAAAATCGTCCACATTCATGCGGATCGCCGTCAGATCCCGGGAAAGCGTGGAGCCTTTCGTGACGTCCACGCGGTTGCCGTTTGCGTCCTTCATGGAGATGTTGGTGAGGTCCCGGTCGTTGATGCCGGATTTCTCATGGCGCTTGACAAAGCCCAGATCCTCGAAGAGGCTGATGAGCTCATCGGCGTCCGGCGAGACGATCAGCGGCTGGAATCCTGTGATTTTCATATTTTTTCTCCTTATCCTTTGTTTAAGCTCCGCGGAGCCTTGTTTTTTGTCTTCTGCCCTAACATATTGAACGCCCGTTCACTTGTCAAGCCTTTTTTGAAACCCGCGGAAATATCACGACAAAGACTGTTTCCAGAAATGACATCTTATGCTATAATGGCTGCATCATACGTGGTGGGATCACACGGGCAGTCGACGGATCGCCGCTTGTGAGGGGTACGCAAATGAGTTATTATCTGTTGGAAGAGACCATGCGGCCCTGCTCTTCGGAGGAGCTTCACGGCTGCACCGGGTGCCAGTATGCCGCCGTGCTGACCACGCCGGAGTGGCAGGCAGAGCGGGACCTCTTTGATATGGGGATTGAGATGGAGCCGGACGCCGGGAACATCCACAACACGAAGGCGGAGGTCAACTTCGACTCCATGACCGGCACGTTTCTGATCCCGGACCGGGAAGATCTGAAAGGAAACGCCTTCCGCTTTGCCTTCGCGCTGGATGAAAAGGGTATCGTTTTCATCGACGACAGCGGCAAGGCGGAGGAAATGATCGCCGCGATCCGGCGTACCAAGCGCTGGCGGGAGCCGAGTCTGGAGCGCTTTCTCTATGACTTTCTGGAGCTGGTGGTGTATCACGACCTGCCCATCATGGAACGCTATGAGGAGGAATTGGACCGGATCGAGGATGAGATCCTGTCCTCCGAGGGACAGATCGACCTGGCGCGGGTCAACGAGATCCGCAGCGACGTCCGCGAGCTTCTTGTACACTATGAGCAGGTCATTGACATGACGCAGGAACTGGAGGAAAATGAAAACGGTTTCTTCAGCGAAGAGAACCTGCGCTATATGCATTTGTTCATGAACCGCATGGCGCGCCGCCACGACTCCGCCGTGTCGCTCCGTGACCACGCCATCCAGGTGCGTGACCTTTACAACGCCCAGCTGGAGGTCCGGCAGAACCGCACCGTGACCCTGCTGACCGTCATCACGACGATCTTCATGCCTCTTACGCTGATCGTCGGATGGTACGGCATGAACTTCCGCTATATGCCGGAGCTGGAGTGGCGTCTCGGCTACCCCGTCGTGATCGTCGTCAGCATTGTGATCGTCATCTTCTGCCTGCTGTTTTTCAAAAAGAAAAAATGGCTCTGACAGAAGAAGGCGCAGCGATAAATCATTGTAAAACAGAGAGGATCATAAAGTGAACTACTATCTGGAAAACACGGAGCAGGTGCTGCGGGAGCTGAACACCTCCGAGCAGGGTCTGAACTCACAGGAGGCAGCGCAGCGGCTGCAAAAAAACGGAAAGAATCTGCTGAAGCAGGAGGAAAAGCGCTCCACCTGGCGGAAATTCCTTGATTCCATCACGGATCCCATGATCCTGATGCTGCTGGGCGCGGCGCTGGTGCAGGTCGTCGTCACGATCCTGGAGACCCACGGGAACTTCACCGTCGGCTCATTCACGGACGTGTTCGTGATCCTGGCCGTGGTCATCCTCAACGCCATCATGAGCCTTGTGCAGGAAAACAAGGCCGAAGCCGCCATGTCCGCCCTGATGGAGATGACGGCGGAGACCTCCAGGGTGATGCGCGACGGGCAATGCGTCTCCGTGAAAAGCGAGGATCTGGTGGTGGGCGACATCGTCCGCTTTGAGGCGGGCGACACCGTTCCCGCCGACTGTCGCATCCTGGAATCCTACAGCCTGAAGGCGGAGGAAGCGGCGCTGACCGGCGAATCCTTAGCGGCGGAAAAGCTTGTGAACACGCTGATGTGCGCCGAGGGGCAGGACGACGTGCCGCTGGGCGACAGGACGAATATGCTCTACAGCGGCTCCACCGTGGTCTACGGGCGCGGCACCGGCGTCGTCACTGCCACGGGCATGGACACGGAGATGGGCAAGATTGCCGGGGCGCTGAGCATGGCGGAGAAGGAACAGACCCCGCTGCAAAAGCGCATGGCGGAGCTCTCCGCCTTCCTGACGAAGCTGGTTATCGGCATCTGCATCGTCGTTTTCGCCGTGAGCTGCATCCAGTCCGTCGTGCTGACGGATGCGCCCTTCTCCTGGCGGCTTCTGGGTGGCAGCGCCATCAACAGCCTGGTGGCGGCGATCGCGCTGGCTGTCGCCGCGATCCCGGAGGGTCTCCCCGCCGTGGTGACCATCGTGCTTTCCATCGGCGTGACGGACATGGCAAAGCACCAGGCGCTGATCCGCAAGCTCACCGCCGTTGAGACCCTGGGCTGCACCCAGATCATCTGCACGGACAAGACCGGCACCCTGACCCAGAACAAAATGACGGTGGTGGAAGAATACACCAACGCCCCGACCCTGATGGCGACTGCCATGGCGCTCTGTTCGGATGCGGAGATCCGCCCCGGAGAGGATACCTCCGTGGGCGAGCCCACGGAGGCAGCGCTGGTGAACTACGCCAACAAGATCGGCCTGCCGAAATACAAGCTGGCGGCGGCGCAGCCCCGTGTGGCGGAGGCGCCCTTCGACTCTGACCGCAAGATGATGTCCACCGTCCACAGGACGGAAAACGGCTTCATTCAGTACACCAAGGGCGCCTGCGACGTGGTGCTTGACCGCTGCACCGGCTATCTGAAAGACGGGCAGGTCATTCCCATGACGGACGCCGTGCGGGACGAGATCCGTCAGGTCAACAAGTCCTACGCGGATCAGGCGCTGCGCGTGCTGGTCGCCGCCTACCGGGAGTATGACGCGCTGCCGGAGGACGTGAGCCCCGGCGCGCTTGAACAGTCCCTGATCCTGATCGGCCTCTACGGCATGATCGACCCCTGCCGTCCGGAGGTCTATGACGCGATCAAGAAATGCCGCATGGCGGGCATTCGCCCCATTATGATCACCGGCGACCACAAGGACACCGCCGTTGCCATCGGCAAGGATCTCGGCATCATCCGGGACGCCGACGAGGCGGCGCTGGGCGCGGATCTGGACAAATATACGGATGAAGAGCTCCTGGAGGTCGTCCCCCGTTATTCCGTCTATGCCCGCGTGCAGCCGGAGCACAAGACCCGGATCGTCAACGCCTGGCAGACTTTGGGCATGGTCACCGCCATGACCGGCGACGGCGTGAACGACGCGCCTTCCATCAAGAAAGCGGACATCGGCATCGGCATGGGCATCACCGGCACCCCGGTCACGAAAAGCGCCGCCGACATGGTGCTGGCGGACGACAACTTTGCCACCATCATCCGCGCGGTGGAGGCCGGTCGCAAGATCTATGACAATATCTGCAAGGTGCTGCAGTTCCAGCTTTCCACCAACCTCGCGGAGGTGCTGATCATCTTCTTCGCCTCCATTTTGAATTTCACGATCCTGACCCCCGTGCATCTTCTGTGGATCAACATGGTGACGGACACCCTGCCCGGTCTGGCGCTGGGCATGGAAAAGGCGGAGGGCGATCTGATGAAACGGAAGCCCCGCCCGAAAAACGAGAGCATCTTCGCAAACGGCGCCGGCGCCAGTATGCTCTGGCAGGGCGTCTATCTCGCCGCCATCGAGATCGCGGCGTACTATATCGGCTACTTCCTGGAAAACGGCTCTTTCACCGGCATTGCCAACGGCATCTGGTGTGAAAACGCCGTGGTGATGGTGTTCCTCACCGTCAGCTTCGCGGAGGCGCTCTGCGCGCTGAATATGCGCTCCCGTACCGGATCGATCTTCCGGAAGGAAATGCTGGCCAACATCAACTGGTGGATGGTGGGTGCGCTGGCGATCACCGTTTTGCTGACGCTGGCAGCGGCCTTCCTGCCCGGTTTCCGGAGCCTGTTCGGTATCCACGGGACCCTGTCTGGCAAGGAATTCCTGATCTCCGCCGGTCTGGCGCTCTCCACACTGCCGGTGTTTGAAGCCGGCAAGGCGATCCAGCGGGCGGCACGGCGCAAAAAAGACTGAATCGGATTTATTTTTTACGAGCGCTGCTCCCATGGGAGCAGCGCTCAGACTGTAGACAAAGTGTCGACAGCTTGAAAAGCAAAAACCGAAACATTGAAAAATGTTCCGGTTTTTGCGAAGATTAAACGTGCAGGGGGACTCCCGTCCCCCCTCACACCCCCCCATGCAAAACGGTTCCTTTACAAAACAGGGTTT
>SVKR01000063.1 GCA_015068365.1 Oscillospiraceae bacterium | reverse complement strand
GACGGTGCCCATCATGTCGGGGGTGGCGATGACGGTGTCGAACTCGAACCAGTTTTCCTTCTGGATCTTCTCGACATAGTCCATGCCGCCTGCGTAATCCGCGCCGGCGGCCAGGGCGGCCTCCACCTTGTCCTCCTTGCAGAAGACCAGGATACGGACGGTCTTGCCGGTGCCGTTGGGCAGCACGATGGCGCCGCGGACCTGCTGGTCGGCGTGACGGCCGTCGACGCCCAGCTTCACATGGAGCTCAACGGTCTCGTCGAACTTGGCCTTGGAGGCCTTGCAGACCAGGTCAAAGGCGTCCTTTGCGTCATAAAGCGTGGCTCTGTCGATGAGCTTGGCGCTTTCTTTATAATTTTTACCTCTAAACATCGTTTACGTCCTCCTTCTCAGTCCCCGACGATGACGCCCATGCTGCGGCAGGTGCCGGCGATCATGCTCATGGCGGCGTCGATGTCGGTGCAGTTGAGGTCGGGCAACTTCTGCTCGGCGATCTTGCGGACGTCTTCCTTGCTGATGGTGGCGACCTTGTCTCTCTGGGGGACGCCGGAGGCCTTGTCAATGCCGCAGGCCTTCTTGATCAGCAGCGCCGCGGGGGGCGTCTTGGTGACGAAGGTGAAGCTGCGGTCAGCATAAACGGTGATGATGACAGGGATCATCATGCCGATGTCATTTTTCGTGCGCTCATTGAAATCCTTGGTGAACTGGCCGATGTTGACGCCATACTGACCAAGGGCGGGACCAACCGGGGGAGCGGGCGTCGCTTTTCCGGCAGGAACCTGGAATCTAGCATATCCAACGATTTTCTGTGCCATATGAAATGCACCTCCTGATTTGAATTATTGTTCGACGGGCTCGACCTGATCCAGTTCCAGGTCGACAGGCGTCTCTCTGCCAAACATCGAGACGATGACACGGACGGTCTCCCGCTCCGCGTCCAGTTCGTCCACCGTGCCAAGGAAGCCCTCCAGCGGGCCGTCCGTCACCTTGACGGTATCGCCAACGGCGAAGCCGACGATGATCTCCTTGTGCTCCACGCCCAGGTCGTAGATCTCCTGCTCCGTCAGGGGGATGGCCTTGCCCTCGCTGCCGACGAAGCCGGTAGCGCCCCGGACATTGCGGACCAGATGCCAGCTCTCATCCGTCAGGATCATTTTCACCAGCACGTAGCCGGGGAACACCTTGCGCTCGTAGGTCTTTTCGCCTGCGTCGGTGTGTTCCGTCACGGTCTCCATGGGGATGTTGACTTCCTGGATGAGGTCGGTCATCCGGCGGTTCTCCGCGGCCTTCAGAATCGCTGCTGCCACTGCGTTCTCATAGCCGGAGTACGTGTGAACGACATACCATTTTGCGTTTTCTGCCATGATTGCTTAACCTGCGATGGAAATAACCGCCTTTACGATCATCTGGGCAATCTCATCGAAGCCCCAGATCACCACGGCGGAAACCGCCATCACGACCAGCGCGGCAATCGTGTTGTTGAGCGTCTGCTTCGGGGTGGGCCAGATGACCTTCTTCAGCTCGCTCTTCATTTCGCGCCACCACTTAGCGACCTTCTTGGGGAAGGAAAGCTTCTTGACGTCTTCTTTCTTGACGGCGTTCGTGGTAGTAGTAACTGCCTTTTCCTTAGCCATGAATTTCTTACGTCCTTTCTGAAGCCTTACTTCGTCTCGCTGTGCACGGTGTGCTTGCGGCAGAAACGACAATACTTCTTCATCTCGATGCGATCAGGAGTATTCTTCTTGTTCTTCATCGTGTTGTAGTTTCTCTGCTTGCATTCGTTGCATCTGAGGGTGATCTTTACTCTTGCACCAACAGCCATAGTTCGGCACCTCCTTGTATCATTTGCCTCCCTGTTCGGAACAGTCATTTCGATAGGCAGCAAAAATGACCTGTCTGCCGACAGGTAATACATAATATAGCACAGGGGTTCGGCCCGGTCAAGAACTTTTTTTGCCCTTTTTTCAATTGCGCCGGCGCACAGCGCATGCTATACTACATATTGAAATAACAGCAGCGAAAATCACAGAATATTCCAAAGAAAGGGGGCGGCGCAATGCGCGTCATGGCCATAGATTACGGCGACCGGCGCATCGGCATCGCGGTGTCGGACGCGCTGGGCGTGCTGTGCGGCGACGCCTTTACCATGCAGGAATGGAATATGGAGCGGGCCGCGCAGCGCATCGCGGAGGAGGCGAAAGCGCGCGGCGTCACCACGCTGGTGCTGGGCCTGCCCCGCAACATGGACGGCAGCGAGGGGGAGCGGGCTGCCCTCAGCCGCGACTTCGCCGCGCTTCTGGAGCGGGAGACGGGGCTGGCGCCGGTGCTGTGGGACGAGCGGCGCAGCAGCGTGGAGGCCCACGCCATCCTGCACGCCAACGGCAAAAGGATGAAGGACCACCGCAAAACGGTGGACGCCGTGGCGGCCTCGCTGATGCTGGAGGGCTATCTGGCCTCGCGGGCGCGCAGGGACAGCGCAGAATAAATACTAAAAGAATACTGAAAGGCAGGGACGGCGTCCCTGCCTTTTACTTATTAAATTATAACAGGCTCCTGATCTGGGTGAACAGCGCCGTAAAGGCGTTCCGGGCGGCCTGCAGCCAGCCGGAAAAGCCGGATTCACCGAAAACCAGCTCCGCAATGCGGGTGGTGGATGTGCCCGTGAGCCAGGCGGCGCCGAGCAGCAGCAGGCCCGCCGCAATCAGACAGACCGCGATGGTCAATACAACTCTCCATGCCTTCGCCATTATGCCGCCTCCTCCCGCATACACAGCCGCCGCCCGAGGCCGCAGACGCATCTGCCCGCCCAGAGCCAGCACAGCTCCATGCTGAGCCACAGGCCGAACCAGCACAGCACCAGGCCGGCGGCGCACAGCAGCAGCATAAATCCGCCGGAAAGCAGCATGTCGGATACCAGCGTCAGCCGGGTGATGACCTGGATGCCGCCGTACACCGCGCCGAAGATGACCGCGGCGCCGCCGCAGAGAAAGGGCAGGCCCAGACACACCAGCGCCACGGTCACCGGCAGGCCGATGAGGATGGCGGGGACCAGATAGGCCGCCAAGGCCCCGCCGCGAACGCGCACTCGCGCCTCCGGCGCAGCGGGCGCTTCCGCCGGGAGCGCGGCTCCACCGGCATCCGCCGTAAGCTCCGGCGCCGCGGCCGGCTCCGGGTCAAAGACCCAGGTCTCCGGCCGGGGGGCTGCATCCTCCGGCGGCTCCGCTTCCTCCGGCTCCGGCGCGGACAGGTCCGCCGCCAGGACCCCGGGGGCGTCCAGCAGATCCTCCAGCGCCACGGGGCAGCGCAGCAGCGCCTCTGCCCGCATGGAGGGAGAGGGCGAGGGGACATAGGATGCGGCGAGGTCAATGGCCAGCTTGGTGGGGGTGCCCAGCTCTTCAAAGAGGGCCTCCTCATCCGGCGCGGCGTCAATGAGCGCCTGATATTTTTTCAGTGCGGCCTGGCGGTCCCAGGAGGACATGAAGCCCAAAAGCCGGTCCAGCTCCGCCATATACCGTTCCCGATTCATGTGAACCACTTCCTAACGCTACTGATTATACAGGCGCTTCAACGCCCGGTCAAGTTTTTTCCGCCGCCTCGGCGCGGTGGATATTGACGCACGGGAAAACCTCGAATATAATAATATGGTATTGTGTTTTTTGTTTGATCGGATTTCAGAAAGTTGCGTGTTTCGTATGACAAAGGAAGAGCGCGCCCTGCGGGCGCAGGAAAACCGGGATCTGACCCGGGGCCCCATTTTCAAAAAAATCATTCTCTTTGCCCTGCCGATCATGGCGGGCAACCTGTTCCAGCAGTTTTACAATGTGGTGGACTCCTGGGTGGTGGGCAACTTTGCCGCCAACGGCACGGCCTGTCTGGCCGCCGTCAACGCCAGCTTTTCCATCATGCTTTTTTTCAACTCCATCTATATGGGCATCTCCCTGGGCGCCAACATCGTCCTGAGCCAGTACAAGGGCGCCAAGGACCATGAGCGGCTGCAGACCGGCATGACCACCACCTTCACGCTGAGCCTGTGGTGCGGCCTCATTATCACGGCCATCGGCCTTCTGACCACCCGCTGGATCCTGGAAGTGCTGGGCACGCCGGAGGAGATCCTGGACGACGCGGCGCTTTACCTGCGCATCATCTTCATCGGCACCTGCGGCAACGTGATCTACAACGGCATGACGGGTATGCTGCGCGGCCTGGGCGATGCGAAATATCCCATGTACGCGCTGATCTTCGCCGCGATCCTCAACATCATCCTGGATATGCTGTTCGTCATCGTTTTCCACTGGGACGTGGCCGGCGTGGCCTGGGCCACCATCATCGCCCACCTCGTCTCCGGCCTGCTGCTGGTGTGGAAGCAGCACAGCGGCATCTACGGCGCGAAGATCGACTTCCGCCACCTGCGGATGGACAGGAACATTCTGAAGCTCATTCTGAAGCTGGGCCTGCCCGCCGCCGTGCAGAACGCGGCCTTCTCCGTGGGCAATATGATCAACCAGTCCTTCTCCAACCGCTTCGGCGTCAGCTACATCGCGGCCCACGCCATCATCATGAAGGCCGACGGCTTTGCCATCCTGCCCATGATCGGCATGCAGATGGCCACCACTACCTACGTCGGCCAGAACATCGGCGCCGGGGACGTGGAGCGCACCAACAAGGGCATCGGCGCCGCCTGCGTCATCGGCACGGTGTTCGCCATCCTCGTGGGCGTGCTGCTGCT
Source organism: Oscillospiraceae bacterium (assembly GCA_015068365.1). Classification (GTDB taxonomy): domain Bacteria; phylum Bacillota; class Clostridia; order Oscillospirales; family Oscillospiraceae; genus SVKR01. Next base: position 324 of record SVKR01000063.1, on the reverse strand, counting down.
GCTGTTCGGCAAGGACCTGATGGCGATCTTCGGCGTGCATGACGAGGCGCTGCAGATGGGCATCACGGGGCTGAACTTCATCGCGTACTTCTACGTGTTCACGGCCTTGCAGAACGTGCTGGGCGGCGCGCTGCGGGGCGCGGGCGCCTCCGTCGCCTCCGCCATCGCCACCGTTTCGGCCACGCTTCTGCGCATCCCGCTAGGCTATTTCCTCGCCATCCGGCCGCTGAACGCCGACTGCCGGGCCGCCGTGGAGGCGGGCCTTTACGCCACGGCGGAGCTGGCCGAAAAGGCCGGCGTGGGCATGGAGCATTACTTCGGCCT
>SVKR01000062.1 GCA_015068365.1 Oscillospiraceae bacterium | reverse complement strand
TTTGCTGTCATGGACGCCGAGGAGCCGGATTTTGCGCCGGAGAGCTTTGACGTGCTGGTGACGCGCAATCTGACGTGGACACTGCCGCATATCGAAAAGGCCTACCGGGAATGGTACCGGCTTTTAAAACCGGGCGGAGTGCTCATCAACTTCGATGCGGACTACAGCGCCGCACTGGAGGACGAGGAAGAGCACGAGCTGCCGGAGAACCACGCGCACAAGCTGGTGCCGGAATACATGAAGACCGAGAACGAGGCAATCACCATGGAGGTCGGCGCCTATCATCAGCCCCGTCCCCAGTGGGATGTTCAGTTGCTCATCGAGGCGGGCTTTGAACGCGTCTCGGTGGATATGGGCGCTTACCGGCGTATTTATGCCGAGATCGACGAATTCTTCAATCCGACGCCGATCTTCTGCCTCGCCGCCTACAAGCAGTGTAAAAATTGTTGAATTTTTCATCCCCCAGGGGAGCTTACGCTGCGTTTTTCAAGGGTCTATACTGTTTTCCGGAAGCCCAAAAGCCAAAAGAAAGTGAGGAAACAAGATGAAGAATCTGAAAAAGACCCTTGCGCTTCTGCTTGCACTGTGCATGATCCTTGCCCTCGCGGCCTGCGGTCAGAAGGCACCGGCCGAGGCTCCGGCTGCCGAACCGGCTCCGGCTGCGGACGCTGCACCTGCCGCGGATGCCGCCCCGGCCCCGCAGGAGACCAAGTGGCTGCGGATGGCCACAAGCTTCGCCTATCCCAGCCTGGACGCCCATAAGGACTACTACGGCTGGTACACGCAGATTTACGGCATGACCGAGACGCTGTACCGGATCGACGCGGATATGTCTGTCAGCCCGCTGCTGGCGAAGGATTCCAGCGTCAGCGAAGACGGCCTGACCTGGACCTTCACGCTCTCGGACGCCTGCTTCTCCAACGGGAATCCCGTTACCGCCGATATGGTGGCGCGCAACTTCCGGCGTCTGATCGAAGTCAACGAGCGCTACGACGACTGGGCGGACTTCACTTTCAAGGCCGAGGATGAAAAAACCCTTGTCATCACGACCCCGGATGTCTTCCCGACCATGCTCGTCGCGCTGACGGACCCCGAGTTTGCGGTCATGGATCTGGACGCCACCACAGATTTTGACAATGCTCCCATCTGCACGGGACCTTTTGTGATCCGGTCCTTCCAGCCGGAGGGAGATGTGGAGGTCGTTCGGAACGACAAGTACTGGAACGGCGAGGTCAAGCTCGACGGCGCCACGCTCTTCTATATGCCGGACGCGGATTCCAAGCTCCTGGCCATGCAGGCCGGGGAGATCGACTGCTACACCAGCGTGGACGCGGCCGCCAAGGAGATTTACGAAGCCGATCCGGCCAGCTACAATCTCACGGTCATTCCCGGCACCCGCATGCAATTCTACGTGATCAACCAGACGCGTCTCGATGACAGCGTGTGCGCGGCGATCAACCTGACGGTGGACTGCGAGGCCATTGCCGATTACCTCAAGGGCACGACCTCCGCGGCTGTCGGCCCCTTTATCGCGTCTGCGCCCTACGGTCAGGTCACAAAGCCCGCGCCCGATCCCGCCGCGGCCAAGGCTCTGCTGGAGGCCGACGGTTATACGCTGGGTGCCGACGGTTTTTATGAGAAAGACGGCAAAGTGCTCGAGCTGAGCATTGCCCACTACAAGTCCCGCCAGCTGCCCGACCTTGCCCTGCTGATGAAGGAGCAGCTCGAGAAGATCGGCGTCAAGGCGACGCTGGTCGTGCAGGAAGATCCGGACGCCGGCTATGTGGCGACCGGCGACTATGACATCGCGCTCTACTGCATGATCGCCGATACGGGCGGCGATCCCTACTACTGCGTCGATGCTCTGTACCGCCAGAGCGGCAAGTGGGCCAAGGCCGGCTTCCCCACCGACGAGTCCGAGGCGCTGATCAATCAGCTCCAGTTTGAGACCGACATCGATCAGCGTGCCGCGCTTGCCAACCGGATCGTCCAGATGAGCATCGACGACAACGCCTTCGGCTACGTCGGCCTGTTCAACAAGGTCTCTGTCGCAAGGCCCGGCGTCACCGGATTCTCGGAGGACATCCCCTTCGACTTCTATGGCCTCACGCCTGAGACGGATATCGCATAAAACCCAATGATCCGCTGGGGCCGGTGCGCCTGCACCGGCCCCAAATTGCAGGAAAGGAGGAAACTGACCGATGGCCAAATACATAGGCAGACGACTGCTGCATCTTGTCGGCATCCTGATCGCCGTCAGTTTCCTGACGTTTTTGCTGATGTATCTCTCGCCCGGCGACGCGGCGATGAAAAAGCTCAACGCCCAGGGCGTGGCTGTCTCGGAGGAGATCATCGAGAAAACAAGAGAAAGCATGGGCCTTGACCGGCCCTTCCCGGTGCAGTACGGAGACTGGGCGCTCCACGCCCTGCGCTTTGATCTGGGTGAGAGCTATAAGGACGGCTTCCCTGTGGCGGAGAAGCTTGTCAAGGCGCTGCGCTATACAGCGATCCTCGCGCTGGGCAGTCTGGCGCTGGCCTTCCTGGTGGCGCTTCCGCTTGCCATCCTTTCAGCGCTCCACAAGGATTCGCTGCTGGACGACATCACGCGGCTTTTCAGCTTCGCCGGCAACTCGCTGCCGAACTTCCTGATCTCAGTGCTGCTGATGTACTTCCTGTGCGTCAAGGCGCATCTGCTGCCTCTGACGGCGAAGGAGAGCGTGAAGGGGCTCGTGATGCCGTGCCTCGCGCTCTCCATCCCGATCTGCGGCCGCTTTATCCGCCAGTTCCGGGCGGAGATCCTCGAGCAGCTGGGCAAGCCCTATGTCTCCGGCGCCAGGCTGCGCGGTGTGAAGGAGCGCTATGTGCTGAAAAACGTGCTGCACAACGCTTCCATTTCTATCCTCACGATCGTGGGGCTCTCCATTGGCACGCTTTTTGGCGGCAGCGTCGTTATCGAGACGATCTTCCGCTGGCCGGGGCTGGGCAAGCTTGCCATGGACGCGATCAGCAACCGCGACTACCCGGTGATCCAGGGCTTTGTTCTCTTTACCTCCACGGTGTATGTCGTCATCAACCTCTTGATCGACATCTGCTATGCCTGGATCGACCCCCGGCTTCGCAGAAAGGGGGGCGGCGCATGAAAAAGCGGACCAAAACAGCCGGGCGCATCCGCCGCCGCGCGATCGCCTTTCTGATCCTGGCCGGGATCCTGGTCGTCATCAGCCTGATCGCGCCGCTCATTTGTCCCAACGACCCCTATGCCACTTCCTCCGCGGATATGAACCGCGCGCCCTGCGCGCAGTTTCCCTTCGGCACAGACCGCTATGGCCGCTGTGTCTGCTCCCGCGTGCTGATGGGGGCGAGAACATCCATCTTCTCCGCGGCGGCGCTGGTGGGGCTTACCTTCCTTGCCGGCTCCGTGCTCGGCCTGCTGGCCGGCTGGTACGGCGGCATCATGGACACGCTGATCATGCGTCTTGCGGACGTGATGCTGGCCTTCCCGCAGATGGTGCTGGCGATCGCGGTGGCAGGCATTCTGGGCGGCGGCATGGGCAACGCCATGCTCGCCATGGGGATCAGCGGCTGGACGCTCTATGCGCGCCTTGCCCGCGCCCAGGTGCTGAGTCTGAAAGAAGAACCTTACGTCCACGCCGCCCGGCTTTCCGGCTGCTCCGGCTGGACGATTATGATAAAAACGCTGCTGCCCAACATGCTCGGGCCGCTTCTCGTCACCGCGGCGACCCAGATCGGCGTCATGATGATCGGCATTGCGGGACTTTCCTTCCTCGGCATCGGTGTGATCGAGCCGCAGGCGGAGTGGGGCAGCATGATCAACACCTCACGCGCCTATCTGCAGCTGGCTCCCTGGGCGGTGCTCGCCCCGGCCGTCGCCACGATCATCACGGTGATGATTTTCAACTATCTGGGCGACTGCGTGCGCGACGCGCTGGAAGCAAAGGAGGCGGAGACATGAGCGACACGATCCTTACGCTCGACCGCCTCTGCGTCGGATACGGCGACCGCCCCGCCGCCGCGGACGTGTCCTTTTCCCTGCAGCGGGGCGAGATCCTCTGCCTCGTGGGGGAGAGCGGCTGCGGCAAGAGCACCCTGCTCAAGGCCCTGATGGCTGCGCCCGAGATCCGGCTTTTCTCCGGATCCATCACGCTGGAAGGCACGGAGCTCTCCGCCCTTCCGCCAAAGCAGCGGCACAAGCTCTGCTGCGAAAAAATGGGCATCATCTTCCAAACACCGGAGGCGACCTTCAACCCCATCCGCAGCTATCGCAAGCAGTTTATCGAAACGCTCAAAAGTCACGGAAAATATGATCCGAAAACCTTTGACGCCAAGGTGGCGGAGGCTTTTGCCAAGGTGGAACTCAGCGACTGGCGGCGCGTCCTGGGCGAGTGTCCCTTCGCGCTCAGCGGCGGCATGAACCAGCGCGCAGCGCTTGCGCTGGCGCTGCTGCTGGAGCAGGAGATCCTGCTTTGCGACGAGCCGACCAGCGCGCTGGACGCCACGATCCAGCTGCAGGTGGCCGAAGAACTCAAACGTCTGCGAGATAAAAGCGGTGTGACACAGATCATCGTGACCCATAATCTGGCGCTGGCCCATTTCCTGGCCGACCATATCGGCGTCATGTACGCCGGACGGCTGGTGGAGTTCGGCCGGGCCTGTGACGTGCTGCGCAGTCCACAGCACCCCTATACCAAAAGTCTGCGCGCGGCGATCCCGAGCCTGGACGGGACGATGCCCGGCGGCTTGCCCGGCAGCCCGCCGATGACCGGCCCCGCGGAGAGAGGCTGCGAGTTTTGTGACCGCTGCCCTCGGGCTGCGGAAGAGTGTGCCCATGCGCCTTATGCCATGCATCAGGTGGGAGACGGCCACTTCGTCTCCTGCTGCAGCGGGAAGGAGGCCATGCCATGATCGTACTGGAAGGGAAAAGCCTTGCCAAGCGCTATGAGCAGCAAAGCACCGTGATCCACGCGCTGCGCGGGGTCGACTTTCGCCTCGGGAGCGGGGAGATCCTGGGCGTGGCGGGAGAGAGCGGCAGCGGCAAGTCCACACTTTTAAAGCTCATCTCCGGGCTGGAAGCGCCCAGCGCGGGCAGCATCCTGCTCCATGGCAGAGCGCTGTCGACACGGCGTACCAAAGAGGAATACCGGACAATGCAGATGATCTTTCAAAACGCGCCGGCCTCTTTCCATCCCCGCCGCACGATCGCGGATTCGATCACCGAGTCGGTCCGCAGCCTGCGCGGAAGAAGTGCGCCGCTCGACCTGGCCTCGCTGGCCGACCGGGTGGGACTGCAGCGGGAGCTGATGGATCGCACGCCGCGCCAGCTCAGCGGCGGGCAGTGCCAGCGTATGGCGATCGCCCGTGCAATGGCCGTCGAGCCGGAGATCCTGCTCTGCGACGAAATCACCAGCGCGCTCGACGTGTCGTCCCAGGCGCAGATCCTGCATCTGCTTGCCGACATCTGCCGCGAGAGCCATACCTCCGCGATCTTTGTCTCCCACGATCTGGCGGTGATCCGCTGCCTGTGCGACCGGGTGATGATCCTGCGCGACGGTGCGCTCGTGGAGGAGGGCCCAACGGCACAGGTAATCCGTCAGCCCAGAGAGGCCTATACGAAAAAACTGGTCGATTCGGTCCTGGAAATCAAATATTAGGGCCCGCGGATCAGGTCATATGAGGGACGCAATGCATATGAGAACAGCACCGGCTGAGTTCATCCTGGACTCAGCCGGTGCTGTCAGACTGTCAAAAAAGTGCATGCAGGTTGAGATTACGGGAAGGAAGATAGTGTGAAAGAAACCCAGGAAGGGTGTCTTTCACGTTCAATCAACAAGTTTTTCGAACATTTTCGTACATTTCAATCGTTCGAAAAACTTGCT